>NZ_JBFRMK010000189.1:0-344 GCF_041470405.1 Shewanella sp. 10N.286.45.A1 | reverse complement strand
CATGAGAACAGCTCCGACACGCCCACTGACTTGTGCGTTCTGTATTGGTACGGCAACTGAGCATGGCGAAAATAGCTTGCCGCATCGATGCGGTAAGTTGCTGTTCGTAAGCCTGATTAAACTCATCAAGGTGCTCGCGTAAAATGTCAATGAACTTCATATGTCACACTCCCACTTCAAGGTTAAATCATTAGTCAGTTGATTAATCGCCTCAACCGTATTTTTACGCGTAATTTGAGTCAGTCGTGTATATCTTGCGGTGGTGTTGAGGCTGTTATGGCCGAGCAGGCTTTGCACTGAGCGCAGGTCTAGCCCTTGCTCTAGTAAATGAGTCGCGTAGCTGT
>NZ_JBFRMK010000188.1:0-9101 GCF_041470405.1 Shewanella sp. 10N.286.45.A1 | reverse complement strand
GAAAGATCAACAGCCCTTAGTTTGATAAGCCTTTTTTATTATTAGATTATTTAAGGCGGTAAGTGACTTCAACTTTATCTTGAATTGTCATTTGTCCTTGCTGATAGCTTTTTGCCACGTTGTAGCTGTCGCTTTCAGCGCTCATTCTCATCATTATCGGCTGCACCGGACGTTGGTCAAAGTAACGGATATGCCAAACTCCATTGAGCTCTTTACCAAAACCTTCGGCTAATTCAGCCGCTTTTTGTTGGGCATCTTTAATCGCTGCCAACCTTGCTTGTTTTATATATTGTGCCTCTTTGCTCGATTTCAGCGCAATGTGATTGATGCGATTAATGCCTTGTTCGAGAGCACTATCTAAAATGCTGTTAAGCTCGATGAGGTCATCAACAGTGACGGTTACGCGGCGATTGGCACTGTAGCCTATTAGTTTATTAGGCTGACCTTTTTCGTAATGATATTGTGGTTGAAGATTGATATTGGCACTTTGAATAAGTTCGCGGCTAACACCTGCTTTTTGTAAGCGCTCAATGAATTTTGCGACAGCTATATCCGATTGTTTTTTGGCTGCCTGTGCTGTTTCTGCTTTGATAATCACTTCGACGTTAACGTCTGCCATATCGGCTTCAACTACAATATTGCTGCTACCGATAGTTTCAAGGTGTGGGAAATTGGCCTCGGCAGCCAATGTTGGCGCCGCGAGACTTGCTGATAGAATTAGACTGGAGATTACTGCCGCGATTGTTGATTTATTCATGATGACTCCAAAAGTTGGCTGGTATTTGCCAAGAGGTAATTGAGTTGTTGTGAGTTATAAACGGCGATGATTTGAAAAAGGGTTATATTTTTTTGATATTTAAATATTATTGGGAGTTCAATGCCCAATACTCGGTATTTAATTGCTTTTTTACAGTGATTTACTTTATGCATCATGTCCATTACAAACCATTGGCTATACTGATTACTTCAACCAAAAGGAGTAAAGCAATGCAACGCATTTTATTCGTAATGATACTTTTGCTAAGTACAGTATGTGCCAATGTAGCAGCCACTGAGCGACCAGATTCAGGCAAAATGTTAGCTAAGCTGACTGAAGAACTAAACCTAACAGGTGAGCAGCAAGCAGAAACAGAAGTTGTGATGGGATTATTTCATGATGAGATGAAACTACTGCATGAAAGTGAGGGCAGTCGCCGCGATAAAGGCAAGAAAATGAAGGCTGCCGCTGAGACTAGAGATAGTCAAATGCAACAGATTTTAGATGAATCGCAATTTGAACAGTATCAAAATATGGTCGCCGAAATGCGCGAAAAGATGAAGCAGCGAAGAAAGTAGCCCTTAGGTAAACTGCTCTTTGAAAACTACCTGTGCAGCAGACTTTGTTTGCTGCCAACCTTTCTGTTTAAGTTCTGGTTCATCGAGAAATTCATCAACGTAGCCGATACATAAATAGCCAATTAGCTCAGAAGTAGCCGGTGCATTGAGAATATCCTTAACCTTCAGAGGGTCTAAAATACTGACCCAGCCAACCCCTATGTTGAGTGAGCGGGCCATTAACCACAGGTTTTGAATCGCGCAAACCACACTGAACTTTCCCATCTCAGGCATACTCGTTTGGCCTAACACGGCTCCTGTACTGGGCTGATAAAATACCGCTAGATTGATGGGCGCCTCAATAATTCCTTCAAGCTTTAGTGTGTCATATTGAGCTCGTTTATCGCCACTAAACTGCAGGCTGCCAGAAGCATTTTCTTCGCTGAAGGTTTGTTGAACTGCTTTTTTGGTCGCTAAGTCTCTGATAACCACAAATTGCCAAGGTTGTGAATATCCTACTGAGGGTGCCAACATCGCTGCATTTAGCAGTGAATCAACCGTTGCTTGAGAAACCGGTTTATCATTAAAACGATTGCCGCGTACATCGCGCCTAAGGCGAATAATATCAGCCAACACTTGGCTATCGCTTTCACTAAATAATTGACTCATTTGGTTTCCATTTATGCTCAGGGGTCATTCGTTGCGAATAAAAAAACGTGCCTTTGTAGGCACGTTATTGAGTATACTCAGATAGACAACTGCTAGGTTAGTCTGATTATGTATCAGTCTTCAATCTTCAATCTTCAATCTTCAATCTTCAATCTTCAGTCTTTAGTCTTCAGTTTTACTAATTTATCGCCATTGAAATGAAGTAGCCGACAAATGTGGCAGTCACCACGCCGATAAAGCCCGGCACGATAAAGCTGTGATTTAAGACATACTTGCCAATGTGGGTAGTGCCCGTTCTGTCGAAACTAATTGCTGCTAAGTCACTTGGGTAAAATGGGAAAAAGAAGTAAGCATAACAAGCCGGTAATACACCGATTAATACCGGTGCCGGGATCCCTAAAGAGAAACCTAATGGCAGCATGATTGTTAAAGTAGCGGCTTGGCTTTTTAAAAACACCGAAGCGACAAACATCGCAATCGCAAACGACCAAGGATGTGCATGTACTATATCGCTAACAGATTCAATCAAGTAACTCTTGTGGTGACCGATAATGGTGTCACTTAACCATGCGATACCGAAGATAATAATCACCGCGGTCATCCCGGCAATAAACACGTTACTGTTGACGATCTTCTTGGGATCAACCTTGGTGGCTAATAAGATAAGCGCGCCGACAGAGAGCATCATAAATTGAATCGCCACCGACATTTTAACGCCTTCAGGCAGTAATTCTTTACTGAACATTGCCAATCCAATGACAGCAAGGATCCCCAATAAGAATATGCTTAGTCCTTTCTTGGCAATACTGTCACTCTTAGCCGCATCGCTGGTTTCAATGTCAGGGTCAATTAAGCTATTTTTAAACTCTTCATCTAACAGGCGAGCTTGAAATTCTTCATCTTTATCAAGATCTTTACCGCGCGTTAAACTCCATGCTGAAGCGACTAATACCCCGATTAGCGTAGAGGGGATAGTGACTAGCAACACATCCACTAAGCTGATATCGAGGTTATTTTCCATCGAGGTCGCAATAACAACTGCGGCAGCTGCGGCGATTGGACTGGCGGTGATCCCCATTTGTGATGCAACAGTTGCAATCGCAAGTGGCCGCTCAGGTCGAATACCTTTCTTGTATGCGACATCGTAGATGACTGGCAACAACGGATAAACCGAGTGACCAGTACCAACCAGCACAGTGAGTGAATAGGTACATAGCGGCCCGAGAAATACGATTTGATTCGGATGTTTACGCAGGAGTTTTTCTGCATAACGCACGAGCAACTTAAGCCCGCCAGTCGCTTCAAGTGTCGCAGAAGCAGCGACTACCGCTAAAATAATCAACATGACGTTGATGGGAGGAGACCCTGGAGCAATGCCAAATACAAAGGCGAGAACCGACACTCCTAAGCCGCCTAAAAGACCAAAGGCAACACCGCCATGGCGGATCCCGACAAAGATGACAGCCAGTAATAACAGCATATGTACGAAAAACATAAGGTATCCCTTCTAGTGATGTACTAAATTGTGTTTCTACAACAAATGGTGATTATGCGTTAGAAAATGCCCTGTAATAGCTAACTTATACCGTATGTTATCTGCTGCTTAAATAGTGACGGTACAGCAAGGTGATAAGCCGCATTGTTCTGCCACTATTTATCGAAAAAATGTGAGCTTTGCACTTTTAATTAGAGACTAAATCGTTGCGTTAATATTGGGCAATTAACAGTTAGGTGAATTTTAAAGTCTTTCAATAAAATGGTAGGAGAGTAAGGGGCTATTGATCTCTCGAGCTTGGTTTATGTTTGCATGCAACCCTTTTAGGGCAAGGCCACGCTGTTATACTCGTGTAGGCGTTTATGGTTGAGAAGGTGGCGTTGTAAATTCAGCGGTTAAACCGCTTCGACATCTTACTGAATTAGCAATCTTGTGTTTGAGTGAGTTTAAACCATAGTTAACTGACAAATAGCCGCGCAATTGGTTAGAATAAAGCAGGTTTTTAAATTCAGAGTGACCACTATGCACGTACATATATTAGGGATTTGTGGCACCTTCATGGGCGGTCTTGCGCTGCTAGCAAGAGCTGAAGGGCACAAAGTGACAGGCAGTGATGCTAATGTATACCCGCCAATGAGCACTCAATTAGAAGAGCAAGGGATTGAGCTTATTCAAGGCTTTGACCCATCTCAATTAGGACAAGGTGAAGATGATGCTCCAGATCTTGTCGTGATAGGCAATGCGATGAGCCGCGGTAACCCTTGTGTGGAATCAGTGCTCAACCGTGGTCTTAAATATACCTCTGGCCCACAATTTTTAGCGGAACATATTCTCGCCGAGCGTTGGGTATTAGCGGTTTCTGGTACTCATGGCAAAACCTCAACGGCTAGCATGTTGGCCTGGATTTTAGAAGATTGCGGCTATGAACCTGGCTTTTTAATTGGTGGTGTGCCGCAGAACTTTGGCGTATCAGCCCGTCTTGGAGGCTCACCATTTTTTGTGGTGGAAGCCGATGAATACGACAGTGCATTTTTCGATAAACGATCCAAGTTTGTACATTACCAGCCACGAACGTTGGTGATTAATAACCTTGAGTTTGACCATGCTGACATTTTTGATGACCTAAAAGCGATCCAGCGTCAGTTTAATCACGTAATACGTACCGTTCCCGGTGAAGGCAAAATCATTTGGCCTGCTGACGCTAAAAGTGTGCAGCAAGTTATTGAACTGGGTTGTTGGAGCGAACAGGAGATGTACCATCTACACTCCGCTGCAACAGGTTGGTACGCCACTAATCTTAGTGAAGATGGCCATGAGTTTGAAGTATTTTTCGATGGTGAGTTGCAAGGCGTCGTAGATTGGCAGCTGATTGGCCAGCACAACATTGAAAATGCAGTAATGGCAATTGCAGCAGCAAGGCATGTAGGGGTTAAGCCAGATGCCGCTATTGCAGCATTAGTTAAGTTTACGCCACCAAAGCGCCGTATGGAGCTGATTGGTTGTGTTGGTGGTGTTGAAGTTTATGATGACTTTGCTCATCACCCAACAGCGATAACCACCTCTTTGGCTGGTATGCGCGCCAAAGTGGGTAACGGAAAAGTGACGGTTATTTTAGAACCGCGTTCAAATACCATGAAAAGCGGTGTGCATAAAGACACTTTAGCCAATTCATTGGCCTTAGCCAGTAACGCATACCTTTACCAAGCGGGTAATATCGATTGGGATATAAGCGCTGCCATGAGCACTGCAGCAATACCTGTTGAGGTATTATTCGATATTGATGAGATTATAGCCAAAGCCGTGGCCCAAGCTTGCAGTGGAGATACTATCATTGTGATGAGCAATGGTGGCTTCGGTGGCTTACACCAAAAGTTACTTGCTCAGCTAAACGATAAAGCTAACCACTAACATAGCGATTAAAATAGGTAATAGATTAAGCATGAGTGTCACATATCAAAAAGCAGACAAGTCTATCAGTTTAGCTTGGACCGGCGCCTCTGGTGCACCTTATGGTTTGAGGTTATTGGAGATCCTGCTTAAGAGCGATTACCAAGTTTTCTTGATGATCTCATCTGCCGCCAGAGTGGTACTCGCCACAGAACAAGGTTTGCAGTTAAGCGCCAATAGTGACAAGGCTAAAGCGCAGCTACTTGCGCAGTTTGGCGATGTGGCCGGAGAGCTCATTGTATTGGGGAAGGAGGAGTGGTTTTCACCGCCTGCATCTGGCTCCGCTGCACCTAAACAGATGGTCATCTGTCCCTGTAGTACCGGGACTTTAGCCGCGGTTGCCACTGGGATGAGTAATAATTTACTTGAACGAGCAGCGGATGTTGTAATAAAAGAGCGTGGCCAATTAATTCTAGTTCCAAGAGAAACTCCTTTTAGCGCCATACACTTAGAGCATATGTTATCGCTTTCTCGGCTCGGGGCTACCATCATGCCTGCAGCGCCAGGCTTTTATCATAATCCCAAATCGATTGAAGATCTGGTAGACTTTATGGTCGCCCGGGTTTTAGACCATTTGGGCGTCGACCATGCATTAACGAATCGTTGGGGTTATGAGAAACATAATCGCAATGACATCGACTATTGAGAGTTTTATGAAACACACCACTGAAGTGATGATCTCTGCTGAAGAGATCGATCAAAAATTGGATATTTTGGCTGAGCAAATTAACGCTCATTACGCCGATAGTGACCGCCTGTTGATGGTAGGTCTGCTTAAAGGTTCTGTTGTATTTATGGCAGATCTTTGTCGACGTATTAAAGGCCACGTAGAGATCGATTTTATGTCGGTATCGAGTTATGGCAATGCCATGACAAGTAGCCGCGACGTAAAAATCCTTAAAGACGTGCAGTCCGAGATTCAGGGGCGTGATGTACTGATTGTTGAAGATCTTATCGACTCAGGTAATACCTTAAATAAGGTACGTGAGATGTTACTTATCCGCGAACCAAAAAGTTTAGCTTTATGTACGCTGCTTGATAAACCAGAGCGTCGTGAAGTCAATGTACCTGTCGACTTTATCGGCTTTACCATTCCTGATGAGTTTATTGTTGGTTATGGTATCGACTATGCGGAGCAGTATCGTAACCTGCCTTACATCGCAAGAGTCGTTCCACTAGAAGACTAATTTTGTCTCTTTAGCTTTAATCTAGTTTCAACGCTGTTTGGCGTTAAACCTAGATTGAAGTTGGGAGCGCAATGTAAATTATTGACTCCCGCATTTGCGGGAGTTTTTTTATTGATTCAGATTGATTGGAATAACCATGGCAAACACCGAAGCCGCCTTAGTTATTGACTCCCTAAAGAAAACCTACAAAGGCGGAGTTGAAGCAGTAAAGGGCATTAGTTTAACCGTTAACAAGGGTGATTTTTTTGCACTGCTTGGGCCAAACGGAGCAGGTAAATCAACAACGATTGGTGTGATTAGCTCCTTAGTGCAAAAAACTTCAGGCAGCGTGTCTGTGTTTGGACACGATATTGATAAAGAGCTTGAACTGGCCAAACTCAGTATTGGTTTAGTGCCGCAAGAGTTCAATTTCAATCAGTTTGAAACCGTACAACAGATAGCTGTTAATCAGGCTGGCTACTACGGCGTAAAGAAAGAGGTGGCGCTACAACGTGCTAAAAAGCATTTAAGTCAGCTTGACCTATGGGAAAAGCGTGATAGCCCTGCAAGAGCCTTATCTGGTGGCATGAAGCGTCGTTTGATGATTGCTCGCGCGCTGATGCATGAACCACAGCTTTTGATCTTAGATGAGCCAACCGCAGGCGTAGACATTGAGCTTCGTCGCTCTATGTGGACATTTTTGACTGAACTGAATGAGCAAGGTGTGACGATTATCCTCACCACTCACTATTTGGAAGAAGCGGAAATGTTGTGCCGTAATATCGGCATTATCGATAAAGGTGTGCTGGTGGAATGTACCACGATGAAGTCACTATTGAGTCGATTAAACATGGAGACGTTTATTCTTGATCTCGCTGGTGATCTGACGGCTAAACCTGAGTTGTTAGAGATTGAATGCCGTCTTAGCGATCCGCATACGTTAGAAGTCGATGTGGCTAAAGATCAGAGCTTGAACGATGTGTTTGTGCAACTGAGTAAGCTTGATATTCAAGTGTTGTCTATGCGCAACAAGGCTAACCGTCTGGAAGAGTTATTTGTCGAGCTAGTAGAGAAGGGCAAAATGACCGGGGATCAACAATGAATATGAAAGCGCTGTATTTTACAGCTTTTAAAAGTATCTTAACTAAAGAGATAAACCGTTTTACCCGCATCTGGGTGCAAACATTAGTGCCGCCAGCCATTAGCATGACCTTGTATTTTTTGATATTTGGTAATTTAGTTGGCAAGCGTATCGGTGAGATGGGCGGTGTATCGTACATGGAGTTTATTGCTCCAGGCTTAATTATGATGGCAGTTATCACCAGCTCATACTCTAACGTGGCATCTTCCTTTTTTAGTGCAAAATTTCAACGTAACTTAGAGGAGCTTATTGTCGCTCCTGTGCCGCACTATGTGATTATTGCTGGCTATGTGGGTGGTGGTGTTGCCCGTGGCCTCTGTGTGGGCACGATAGTGACCTTAGTGGCACTGTTCTTTGTCGATATCAGCATACAACATGTAGGGTTGGTTGCTATTACGGTGTTTTTAACCGCTGTATTGTTTGCCTTAGCTGGCTTAATCAATGCGGTTTTTGCCAAGAGCTATGACGATATTAGTATTGTTCCCACTTTTGTTTTAACGCCGCTCACTTACCTTGGTGGTGTGTTTTACTCGTTGTCTTTGTTACCAGACTTTTGGCAAGGAGTGTCAGCGCTAAACCCTGTGGTTTACATGATCAACGTATTCCGCTTTGGCTTTTTGGGCTATGCGGATATGAGTGTACCTTTGTCTGTTGCTGTGATGGTTGGCTTCTGCGTCGGCTTCTGGAGCCTAGCTTACTACCTGATTTCACGTGGGATCGGCTTAAGAACCTAGCATTTAATCGCTTCAATAAGTTCTGCAAAAAGCCAGCAATATCATTGCTGGCTTTTTTATTCGATTATTTCTGTAGCAAGGGAAAGTTAATTCTGCTCAATAAATGCCACAACCTCGAATAGCTGTTCAATGGTATTTAGCGTTAACTTACTGGTACAGCAGTGACCGTTTTGGCTGGCATATTGTTGAACAGAGCTGCGTAGCTGCTCTAAAGATACCTGTGGCGAAGCAAGCTGCAACCTTGTCGGAAGATCTTCGTTAATCAAGTAACTGTTACCTGTATCATCGATAATATAGCTGCCTTTTAGCACGCCGAGCATGCCTGTTTGCTCTGACCAATCTAACGAAGATTCAACAAGCAGCAAATCAACGCTATCTTGTTGTAGCAGTATAACTGGCCAGTTAACTTGCTCTAGTAGTATGCTCATTGGTCCTCCTGAACTAACCATGGGTACTGTGTTTGACAGTCGTAATCGGCAAAAGCTTTAGCTTTATCTTGTATGCTATCAGCAATACCAAAGGTATAGCCTTTAATATAGATCAATACATAAAATGCCCGTTGCTGACCATTATCATAGGGTGCCAGCAGTGAGTTAAGTCGAAAGTTAAGCGACATGTTATACCAATAGCATTAA
>NZ_JBFRMK010000187.1:0-4191 GCF_041470405.1 Shewanella sp. 10N.286.45.A1 | reverse complement strand
AGGCTGAGGGGCTCTGAACAGGTCAAATACTTAATGCAATTGGCATAACCTCAGCCAACAACATTGCTCGCTCAGAAATAAAAATAAAAAAAAGCCGCGACCCAATAGGGTTGCGGCTTTCTGAGCTTAACCTTAGCACCTTACAGCACTTCGGACTCCCACGGAGTACGTCCGTTCATATCATCAAGGTTATAAGGTGTTAACTGGTACACGTAGTAATTAAGCCAGTTGCTAACTAGCAAACTGCCATGGCTGTGCCAACGGGCAATAGGCTGCTTTGATGGATCATCGCCGGTAAAATAATTTTGCGGCACTTCAGGTGACAACCCTTGCGACAAATCTCTTTCGTACTCATCTTTTAAGGTTGACTTTTGATACTCAGGGTGCCCCATCACGAACAGGTTACGGTTACTTCGACTCAGTACCATATAGGCGCCAGCTTCATCAGACTCAGTTAAAACCTGCAGCTCAGGGTGGGCTTTTAGCTGCTCGACATTCATCTCGGCAAAACGCGAATGAGGGGCATAAAACTCATCATCAAAACCACGCAATAAAGGAAAATGTTCGCGGGTTCGCTGATGACTGAAGACTCCAGAGCGTTTACTGCTTAGAAGTGTACGATTTAGACCATACAGGTGATAAAGCGCTGCGTGCGCAGCCCAGCATAGAAATAGCACTGAGGTAACGTGTTGCTGTGACCAGTCAATGATCTCTCTGATATGATCCCAATAAGAAACATCTTCAAACTCTATCTGACCTAACGGTGCCCCGGTAATGATAAGACCATCATAGTTTTTATTTCTCACTTGCTCGAAATCACGGTAAAAATTATTCATGTGATCAATTGAAGTGTGTTTGGACTCTTTATCGTGAATACGCAATAGATCAACATCCACTTGTAGCGGTGTATTTCCCAGCAAGCGCAGTAGCTGTGTTTCGGTTTCAATTTTGTTAGGCATCAAATTGAGGATCAATACCTTCATCGGACGTATATCCTGATTCGCTGCACGCGTTTCAGACATAACGAAGATGTTCTCGGATTCTAAGATCTCAGCAGCGGGCAAATTGTCAGGGATTTTAACGGGCATACAGCGCCTCTTATTCAATTAGGAAAATCAAACAGAAAAGGCGCCGATAAAAAGTAGTAATCGAGTCGATTATTACCGCGCCACTTTCTGCAGTAAAACTGACATTGGCTCTGAAGAGTCTAAGTCAACTTTATAAGCTTGTTCATTAATAAACATGAGTTTGTCATTAAGGCTAATGCGTGCCCCAATCGTATAAGTATGCCCGGCTTCAAATTGATCTCTGTTGATCAAAAACTGAAACGGTGTTGGCGTACTGACATCACTGCGTTCGAATTCTGCTATTACAACGGCTGGGGCATCCATCAAAGATACGTCCTGCACTTTTATTGATATGACCGCTTCAGGAGGCAGAGCAATACGCTCTTTGTACCAAACCTCTCCTTGGATCTCGACCATGGCATTAGAGGTCGCACAACCCGACAATAAGCTCGCCGCAATAACTAAAGAGAATAAAAGTTTAAAGCAGTTTTTCATGTTAACGCTCCTAATAATACATCAAGACTTCTAGAAGTCTATATGTCCACACTTGAAATTTGTATGACTTAACGATGAATATCACTGTCATAGGCTACCATTCCATCATTTCACTGTAGAGAACTCAGCACCCTTGTCACAGCAACAAACAATTAATCTTGTTCTAATACACTTAAGTTTCTATGATAAGTCACCGATTCGAAGTCGAATACCTTTATGACACAAGCAACTGCAATAATTGTCGGCGCGAGTTCATTACTCAGCCGTGAAATAGCAAAACAGCTTGCTGATGACGGCGTAGAGCTCGCCTTATTAGCCCAAGATCCACAATCTCTTACTGAGTTTAGCCAATCACTACCGACCAAGGCTGAAGTATTTCCATTGCAAATCGATGACCCGCAAGCGGTAATTTCGACACTCAATGCAGTGTGGCACTCTCTTGGTGGTGCTCATTTGGTACTGGTTAATACTGGACTAAACAGCTATGACCCAGAACTTCCTTGGCAACCAGAGCAAGATATCATCACGGTTAATGTGCAAGGCTTTTCAGCGATATGCAATACTGCCTTCAGGCTATTTCGCGATCAAGGTTATGGTCAATTAGCGGCAATTAATTCGATTGCGGGTTTAAGAGGCGGGCCTAACGTTGCTTACCATGCATCTAAAGCCTTTGCGGAAAACTACTTTGAAGGCCTAAGTATGCATGCACAGCGCCTTAAGCTACCTATCACTATCACCGATATTCAACTTGGGCTGCTTGATAAAGCCGCCCTACAGCAAAGTCGTATTTGGCTCTCTCCACCTGCTGAAGTTGCAAGACAAGTGATAAAAGCAATGAAAGCTGGTAAGCGTAAAGTGTATGTGACTAAGCGCTGGCGTCTTGTTGCTTGGCTAACAAAACTACTACCAGAGTTTGTGTACAACACCCGTCACTGGAAAACTAAAGCACAGAAGCAAGCTGAAAAAGCGGCTAAGAAAGACTAATCTCGTTCAGTGTGAGCATAAAAAGGAGCCATAAGGCTCCTTTGTATTGGGGGGAAATCCAAGTTAATCAATATGATTAAAAGGTGTAACCCACACTCACCATGTAAACCCATGGGTCGATGTCAGTTTCAATTGTCACAGGAACGACTGTATCTGACTCGAGTACTTTGTAGTTGAAATTAGCATCAGTACTGATTTTTGCGTACCAAACAGAAGCATTAACAAGCCAGTTATTGTTGATCTGATAATCTAAACCAATCTGGCCAGCAACACCCCAAGAGTTAGATAAGCTCAGGTCTGACAGTCGTCCGCCGACATCATTAGTAATTTTATTATCATAAAAGTTAGTAAAATTAACACCTAGTCCGATATAAGGTCGTAACTTCGAATCTGCGGTACCAAAATAATATTGCGCAACTAAAGTTGGCGGTAGATGCTTAGTTTCAGCAACTTTTCCAACACCCGCTAAAGAAATATCATGTGTGAACGGAGATGCTGCTAATAATTCAATACCAATATTGTCCGTCAGCATATAACCAAAATTAAGCCCAAGTTGAGTATTGCTGCTTACAGAAAATTGACCTAAATCCCCTAGATCTGGCGTTATAATATTTTGGCTAGATTCGTTAGGAGTTACTACAGCAACACCTGCACGTACAATGATATCACCAGCTTGGTGAGCTAGTGCTGAAGAGGCAAAACCGGTAGTTAGTAGGGCTGTGGCGATCAAACCAGAAACGATATTTTTGTTCATCATATTACTCCATCAATACAACATGAGCTGCTGTTTTTGTTATCAATATCCTTACATTTGCGCGTAGCCTGCCAGAATATTCACAACCATTTTTTGATCCAGATCAACAACGAAACCAAATACCTATTTAGTAATAACTACCAGTGATCGCGATCACGCTTTTATAAGACACATTGAAGCTGCAGCTTTTAAATTCGTGACACACGACACGCAAGATCAAAAACCAACCAAATCAACCAAGGCTGTTAAGTTACATTTATTCAACACTGGCTTAGGAAGCGAGATGAGAAATGACTGCGGTTTATTTGACCATTAATTTTGAGTAATGAGTTAACCACTGCTTACTCACTATTCTTTGCTCAAACAATTGCTTCGGTTTAATAGGATTATGTGAAACTGTGAGTTTGAATAACCTGTCACAACCAAATGGGGAATATAGTTCTATCTGTGGCTGAGCTGCACGATTTATGCTCGCCGCAACGGCAGTTTCCTTTTCAGGCCAAAATCCCATCGCGTCAACGCAAGAGTGGTAAGCCTGATCTTGGTTTTTCAGATGCATTCTCGCTTGATTCTTTACCGACCAAGGATACTCGGGGGCTATTGCGTTGAGCTGACTTTGATAGTGCTTGTCGATTTCAGGGCTTAGGTTATTTGGTTCGAAATAGATGAGGTCGATATCGTTTAACGGGCGAGGTTCAATCCCATGCAGTTTATCCCACACCAGATTACGCACAAACCCAGCAGCCAACATCCATTGAGGGAGATTGAGACTTTCAGCTATCAATAATGCTTGGAAGCGATACGTATCCTCTTCTAACCATTGGATTATCTGTTTGCGGGACTCAATCATAACGACTAATAACTCAATTGGCGGCTAATACCAATTGCATT
>NZ_JBFRMK010000186.1:0-467 GCF_041470405.1 Shewanella sp. 10N.286.45.A1 | reverse complement strand
TATTGCACTGTGCAATGACGCGCTTAAGCGCTTTTTGAATGCCGCCTTTATCCATTAAAGAGTCAGGATTGCCATCCTTGCCAGGGAATAGATAGTGCGGATGACGATGAGTTTGCCAGTAATATCGCAGCGCGAGTAAAGTACGTTTAGGCAACGGAACCAGCCTGTCTTTGCCGCCTTTAGCATTGCGAATATGCACTTGCATTAACTGTGAATCGATATCCCCCACTTGCAAATGTATGCCCTCACCAAGCCGAAGCCCCATGCTGTATAGCACCAAGAAGAACACCTGATAACGCAGTTGGTGAGTCTGGCTAATGGCGATAGCCACTTCTGCAGGGGTTAGAATATCGGGCAAAGGTGTTACCTGCGGCGGTTTAACGATGTTGAGCCATTCCCACTGCTGGTTGAGGACATGGCGGTAGAAAAACTGCAGACCGTTACGGTCGAGCTTAACCGTACTCCAT
>NZ_JBFRMK010000185.1:0-607 GCF_041470405.1 Shewanella sp. 10N.286.45.A1 | reverse complement strand
CACCTAAAAAGCGTAAACTCTTACGTCGATATTAACTATATAAAGGTATCACTCGGGCTTGTTCAACACTTGGGATAAGGACGCGGCTGCGCGCGGCCTATCCTTATACGTTAGCATTGCGACATGCCAAGTCCTGCAAATAACGTCATTGTTAAAACAGTCACTAAAGTAGTTGATTACGTTGGATATGTGAACTGATTTTTGAAACTTTACAAGACATAAACGTTTAACCGCTAGAAAATATGTGCCCCGCTTAAATTCATTGCATAACTAACTTACAGCGTACTAAGAATTGAACGCACAAACGATGAATTTCAAAGCTAAAAACACAACGAGTGATTTTGCATGCTAACAGTATATTAGGCTGAATTCCGAATAAGAACAGTCAGCCTAGTTAATCCAACGCTAATAAGGTAACCTTAAATGTCATTTTAATCAATGCCTTAATAGGCATATTACTGTGAGTCCACTGACTCTGCTGATAGTGAAAGTCAGAATTTGCATATTTGTGATGTAGTGCTACGTAGATACTGGTTAAAGGTACTTATAAACAACCACTTAGTTATTATTGACTCTCAATCTCCTTCCTTCTTACACCCAAATAATG
>NZ_JBFRMK010000184.1:0-2181 GCF_041470405.1 Shewanella sp. 10N.286.45.A1 | reverse complement strand
CATTATTTGGGTGTAAGAAAGAAGGAGATTGAGAGCCATCAATAGCTAAGCGGTTGTTTACAAAGACTTTTAATCAGTGTCTACGTAACCCTACATCACAAATATGCAAATTCTGACTTTCACTATCAGCAGAGTCAGTGAACTCATAGCAACATGCCTATTAAGGCATTGATTAAAAGGACATTTAAAGTTACCTTATTAGCGTTGGATTAACTAGGCTGACTGTTCTTATTCGGAATTCAGCCTAATATACTGTTAGCTGCAATCTACACACGGAGGTTATGTGTCTATTCAAGAAGTTGAGGTAACTCTGGAGGAGTTGCAATCACTAGATCAAGATCAAATACTCAGTTCATGTAAAAGCCCTGTGTATTATGAATTAGAGTCAGCTTTTGGGAGCATTAAAGGCTCTAATGCAGCAAAGTTGCTATCTGCCACTTGTTCGATGCACCTAAAACCTGAAAATCCGAAAGCGCCATTTTCACCTAAGTTTATAATGCAAGACCGCAGGGGTCTTATTGCCAATGATTTTTCTAAAGAGTCTTTAAATGCACTTTCTCAATTTTGTCACTCCGTGACAATACCTGAGTTACAAGCACGGTTAGCAGATATTTCTTGGGTTACTAAAGTTGGAAGTGTTGATCATGCATATATAGCAATAGAGGCATATCTTGAATCAGCAAAACAACTATTAGCTGTAGGTGAATCATGGGTATATCCAGCAGAGCGAATCGAGCGTGCCTTAAGGTTAAGCTGTATGTTCAGGAGAGACACACAGCGACCTGATTTATTCGAAAAACTAGCGGGATTCATTAAATCTGAGATACATAGTAAAAAATTAGATGATTCACCTTTTTATGCATTACGTTTATTAAAGTTATCCCATGAATGTGGCGTTGGAGATGATGACTGGATTCTTAATACGGCAGAGGAAATCGCTCAAACTCGTTTTGAATTAGGTGATACTCGAACAGCTATAAATGGGTGGGAGTGCGCACTAAACTCTGCTAACTCAACTCGAAATAAAAGTAAACAGCAAGATATCTGGAGAGAAATAGCAGCTTGCCACGTCAAAGATTCAGAGTTTCAAGATGGTGGACTGATCGCTGCTGGATGCATACTTAAAGCAATAGATGCATTGTCTAAAGTTCCTAATACTAGGCAAGAAAGACTTGAACTATATGAGACAATGAGGGATCACCAAATTGAATCTCTACATCAACTTCATGAGTTTTCGACGCCAGCACAAGACATTAGTGAAATTGTTCATCAAGCAAAGATGCAAGTCCAAGGTAAAGATTTCTTCGATATGCTATTTAGGCTTGGTGTTTTGGTGTCAAGACCTACAGATATCAACAAGCTGAAAGAGCAAGCAATCGAACAGATGCAAAGTAGTATTGCATGGATGTTTGGTGGAACGCATATAGATCACGAAGGTATCACAGTCGCAACAGTTCCCGCTGGTATGGGACTAAATGAGAGTCAAGATGGCCCTGTTACTTGGGCTACGATGATGAAAAATATTGGAATTGATCATCAATTAGCTGTCCAAGGGCAGATACGGCCAGCCCTAAATGAGCTAATGATTCAGCACCATGTTTCTGAATATGCTCTAGAATCGATTTTGAAAAATAATCCGTTCATCCCATATGGGCACGAATATTTTTATATTAAAGGGATTACGTTCGGCCTTGAAGGAGATTTCCTAAGTGCGTGTCATATTCTTATTCCACAGATTGAAAATTCACTTAGGTACGTGGCACGAAGTCAAGGAGAGGAACCAACAACATTGCACGGTGATGGCTCTCAAGAAAGAAGTGGCTTGAAATATTTATTAGATCATCCTGTTATTATTGAAGTTTTAGGTCAAGATATTGTCGGAAATCTTCAAGCAATTTTAATAGATAAGATATATGGAGACTTGAGAAACCAAATGTCTCATGGCTATATGCCGGCAGGTCACTTTTATGGTGTAGCACCGGTTTTTCTTTGGTGGTTAATTTTACATATTGTTATGTTGCCTTTAGGTGGCCACTGGAAACAAAGCTACAAACCAGAAAATGCAGCTAACGTATAAGGATAGGCCGCGCGCAGCCGCGTCCTTATCCCAAGTGTTGAACAAGCCCGAGTGATACCTTTATATAGTTAATATCGACGTAAGAGTTTACGCTTTTTAGGTGG
>NZ_JBFRMK010000183.1:0-989 GCF_041470405.1 Shewanella sp. 10N.286.45.A1 | reverse complement strand
CTAAGTGGTTGTTTATAAGCACCTTTAACCAGTATCTACGTAACCCTACATCACAAATATGCAAATTCTGACTTTCACTATCAGCAGAGTCAGTGAACTCATAGCAACATGCCTATTAAGGCATTGATTAAAAGGACATTTAAGGTTACCTTGTTAGCGTTGGATTAACTAGGCTGACTGTTCTTATTCGGAATTCAGCCTAATATACTGTTATGTTTTAAAGGATTCCCGTGAAAAATTTTACACACCTATTTCAAACGTATAAATATTCAATGGTTCGAATAACAGTTAGGACTGCTGAAGGGGACTTGAGTAATGGCTCTGCATTCCATATTGGAGATGGATGGCTTGCTACTGCTGCACATGTTGTAAATGGTGGGGAAATTGAAGAGATAGTTTCTGAGTATTGTAACCAAGATTTAAAAATTGAAAAAATAATTTGTCATCGCGACGATAAAATAGACTTAGCAATAATTAAAACTGACTTAGATCTTTCACATTACCTAACAAAAACTACTATTATGAATCCTCCTGATGGTTTTATTCAAACTGATCACTTAGGTATTGGTGGTCATTTAGATGACTGGATTGGGGATGAATTAGTTCTGTCTAAAGTTCTTCTGATGGGGTATCCACCTATACCATTTTCTAATGGGCCAGTTTTACTTGCTTCTGAAGGTGAAGTTAATGCTGTAGTTGATAAATATAATGGCCCACATCCGCATTTTGTAATATCAAATATGGGCCGAGGCGGATACAGCGGTGGTCCTGTAATAAGTGAATATGGTTTCTTACTTGGAGTTCTTACTGAGTCATTAGTAATGAATAACCAATCAGAAGAACTGGGATATTCTTCAGCAATATCAGTTGAACCGCTGCTAATTCTACTGCAGGAGAATGGTGTGTATCCTGGCAAAAATAAAGAAACTATCAAGGTGCTCCTCGAAGGGGCTGAATACTCGGATAAATAAAACATAACGTATAAGGAT
>NZ_JBFRMK010000182.1:0-17190 GCF_041470405.1 Shewanella sp. 10N.286.45.A1 | reverse complement strand
CATTTCCAGGCGCCTAATACGAGAAAGCCCGTTGCTAACGCAACGGGCTTTTTTACGTCTGCGATTTATAATTGATGAACTATTAAGGTCTACCAACAGTTACTAGCAGTAACGTAATATTCTACGTGGAGCGGTAATGCTCGCCGAAGGAGTTTGGGTTAAAGTGTTAGCGTGTCGCTTGATAAACGCTGCTCCAGCCTGCTTACCAAGTAAGTAATCAGATTGTAATGCAATTTTCTTACTGCCAATTAACTTGCTTTTGAGACTCCTATTAGGGAATATTTGGATGATCTCAAGATCACTAGGCGGAGATTCTATAAAGCGCAGTGCATCTCGGTAGGCATATTCGTGGTGTACAAAGAAATCGATGGCTTTTGGGCAATGGTTTGACGTGCAGACCCAAGATTTTAACCTATTTATCCATGGTGTATGAGCCGCATATTCTCTGGGTAAGGTCCGTAGCACTACAATTTTCTTCGCTCCGCGCTTATAAGCTTCTTCTACAGGGAGTGGTGCAGAAAGCCCACCGTCAACTTGGTAATCGTCATCAATTTTGACCCCTTCTCTATATAACATGGGCAAAGCACTAGAAGCTTTAAGCAATGTTAGCCAATTGTCTTTATTCGGTTTGTAAAAGCTAGCTTGGTAATTTGAACTATTGGTAGTCGATATCAGTAACTGCCGCCTGTTTAACTCTTGAAGACCCTTATTAGTATCGAGTTGAATGTTAACTTTAGATTTCGATTTGCTGTTCACTTGGTCAAAATACCAGTCGAGATCAACTGTACTTTGTCCCTTTAGTGGCCGACTCAAGCTAAAAAACTTAGGATCACTTGAAAACTCAGTAATTGAGCGATGTGCAAAACCTGCTTGCTGGGTGACATAACTCGATAAGTTTTGAGCTCCTGCTGATGTTCCTATTAATAAGCTAAAAGGATTGAAGTTTTGCTCTAACCAGCTATCCAAGATTCCCGCAGTAAAAATACCTCGTTGACCCCCACCCTCAGCGACCAAAGCCGTTTGGGCTATGGGAGTATTAGTGTCACTAGCCATCATTGTTACTCTCTGGGATGTTAAAGCTTGGCGCATTGGTTATACGATACGAGCTTGGTTAGAATTAAGGCAAATTTAGCGCTTACTGATCTTGTTGTATAATTGATTAAACAAATTGCTCAGATAGAGTTTATCTATCACCATTCTTTTAAAAGTGTTCGTTGCCGTAGAAGTGTACTTTTAGGCCCAATAGGAACGGCTTTGTGTGCTAAATGTACTTGGTTCAGTCGTTTTGATTGAAAAGAGAGCAGTCGGTAACTTTAGCTTGAAAAAGTACTTTACCTTTTAGGCCAGTTTACGCATAATGCGTCTCGTCAACAGGGGTGTAGCTCCAATTGGTAGAGCGCCGGTCTCCAAAACCGGATGTTGTGAGTTCGAATCTCCCCACCCCTGCCAAATATAGAAAAAGCCGAGCATTAGCTCGGCTTTTTTGCATCTAGGATTTAACTAAATGTCAGATGCCTTCACAATTCTACAAGTGAACTGTTATTCTTATTTGTCCCTTTTACTTTTTGGTCTTATATGAAGTCGAGTGATTACTTAGATGCGATGGGAGTTACCCGTTGGATCAAGCCAGAATTAAAACCCGAATTATCTGTGGTGCTAGTGAATCCTCGTCGGCTTACCGAAACGAGCAGTCCGATCATCACTAAGGTATTAGAGATGATGGGTTACGATCGTGAGCATGTTCGCTTTGCATCAAATGTTGAAGCCAATGTAAAAGTGATTTGGGATATGCGTGGTAAACAATCATCGCCTAGCACTGAGATATTACTCTCTGCGCCTATTAATGAGATTGAATCGAATCCTGAAGCTAAAAAAGCACTATGGCGCAATATGCAGCCATTTTTGAAGCCTAAGGATACTTTATGAATCTAGTTGCTCTTTCAAGCGAATTAACGCCTGAAATGGCTCTTATCGCGACTAGAGCCCATAGCCACCCGATGACAGAGTCTACGATTAAGAGTTGCTTTGGTGAGCTTTATACATGTACAGGTATTTATCAGGGCGATGAGCTGTGTGGTTTTACGATCCTGCATCAAATCTTTGAGGATGCGACCTTGATGGATATTTGTGTGGAGCCTTCACACCAAGGGAAAGGTTATGGTAAGGCACTGCTTGATAATGTAGTAAGCCTTGCTCGAAAAAATGATGCTGAAGTACTATTGCTTGAGGTTCGTGAGTCTGCAGCCGCTGCACAAGCCTTGTATGCTAAAACAGGCTTTGAACGCTCAGGTACCCGTAAAGGTTATTACAAAACTGATAGTGGCACTGAAGACGCGATGCTGATGTCCTTAACTTTATAAATTCAACAATAAAAAAATAGCGCCAAACGGCGCTATTTTTTGTTGTTATTACCAATTAGTCTGTTTAATCGGTAGAGCATACGTAAAATTATTTTACTTCCTTGCCCTGCGCTTGCAGATCTGCATGGTAGCTTGAGCGTACTAGAGGACCACAGGCTGCATGTGTGAAACCAATACTCTCTGCTAAATCCTTTAATTCATCAAACTCTGCAGGCGACACATAACGTTCTACTGGTAAGTGGAATTTAGATGGCTGCAAGTATTGGCCTAAGGTCAGCATCTCAACGTTATGGGCGCGAAGGTCATGCAGAACTTGAGCGATCTCTTCATTGCTTTCGCCAAGACCCATCATCAAACCGGATTTAGTTGGCACATCAGGGTGACGTTCTTTAAACTTTTTCAATAGATCAAGTGACCATTGATAGTTGGCACCAGGACGCGCTTTACGGTAATGCATAGGTGCCGTTTCTAGATTGTGATTAAACACATCTGGTGGCTCAGTCGCTATGATGTCGAGTGCTTTATCGATGCGACCGCGGAAATCTGGTACTAAGGTTTCAATTTTGATTTCGGGGTTGAGCAGTCGAATTTCACGAATACAATCAGCAAAATGCTGAGCGCCGCCATCACGTAGATCGTCACGATCGACAGAAGTAATCACCACGTATTTTAGCTTCATGTCTTTAATGGTTTGAGCGAGTTTCTTAGGCTCTTCAGCATCCGGTTTAAGCGGTCGGCCATGTGCAACATCACAAAAAGGGCAACGACGAGTACAGATCGCGCCTAAAATCATAAAGGTTGCTGTTCCGTGGTTGAAACATTCCGAGAGGTTAGGACACGAGGCTTCTTCACAGACAGAGTGGAGGCCATTTTTACGTAGCGCCTGTTTTATCTCTGTAATACGTTGATTCGATGCGGGAAGTTTTACACGTAACCAGTCAGGTTTTCTAAGCATTGTTTCACGCTCAGATGGTACTACTTTCACTGGAATGCGCGAAACTTTATCGGCATCTCTTAACTTAACACCAGGTTGTAATCTTTCAGGCCTATTCATAATGACTCAGGTAATCCTTGATGGTGAACTAGGTCTGCTAAACCGAGCTCTTGGCTAAGGGTTTCAACTAATTGCTTGCCAGCTTCTTCAACGGTTTGTGGTCCGCCGAGCTGTTTGCATTGGATCATTTCCATGCCGGCATAGCCACATGGATTGATGCGTTGAAAAGGGGACATGTCCATATCCACGTTTAGGGCCAATCCATGGAAAGAGCATCCTTTTCTGATCCTAAGACCTAGAGATGCAATTTTACGCTCTTCAACATATACACCTGGTGCATCGGCTTTTGCATAAGCTTCTACATCATAGCGTTTTAGCATGTTGACGATACTTTGTTCGATGTGAGTAACAAGTTGGCGTACGCCCACTTTTAGGCGCTTGATATCAAGTAGAGGATAAACAACCAATTGCCCTGGACCGTGGTAAGTAACTTGCCCACCACGATCTACTTGGATCACTGGAATATCACCAGGATTCAAGATGTGCTCACTCTTACCTGCTTGGCCTTGAGTAAATACAGGCGTGTGCTCAACAACCCAGATCTCATCTTGGCTATTTTCATCACGATTATCGGTGTAGTGCTGCATAGCATGCCACACTGATTCGTAATCTTGGCGACCCAAATGGCGAATATGCAAAGTGCTTTCTTGCAAGGGCAACCTCTCCCCTCAAATATAAGTGCCGCTATTATACGCCTCAAATTGATAAATGTAAGACAGATCACATTTATCAGTAATGAGTAATATTTATAAGACGCGCTTAACACCTTCAAGTTCGGCAAGTTGAGTGTACAATTTCTCAATCTGCTCTTTACTAGTAACTGTGACACGGATAGTTACTGAATAGTATGTCCCCTTGCTTGAGGCTTTGGTTGAAGGCGCATAATCACCTGGCGCTAGACTTTGTACAACGGCAAGCACACGGTCTTGTAAGGTATCACTAGCGTCACCGACAACTTTAAATGGAAAAGAGGCTGGAAACTCCATTAATTCATCAAATTTAGTATCTAACATTTTTTACTCTCGACAATTTCAATAACCTTAATATGGTGCTAATTATAACTAATTCAAGGTTAGTTATCTCGCTACAAGTAAATTCAGCGTGACTAAACGCAAGAAGCCACCCTAAGGTGGCTTCTATCTGCATTGGTGCTGTTAGCTGAACCAGCCTTCGAACATCTGCTTAAAGTAGTCCATTAACTGACTAAACCAGCTACCTTCATTTACTTCTTGTAAGGTGACCAGTGGGAACTGCGCTATATCTTTGCCATTTAGCTGGAAGTAGATACGACCAACTGTTTCGCCTTTAGCTATTGGCGCTTT
Source organism: Shewanella sp. 10N.286.45.A1 (assembly GCF_041470405.1). Classification (NCBI taxonomy): domain Bacteria; kingdom Pseudomonadati; phylum Pseudomonadota; class Gammaproteobacteria; order Alteromonadales; family Shewanellaceae; genus Shewanella; species Shewanella sp. 10N.286.45.A1. The sequence goes on along the minus strand of NZ_JBFRMK010000182.1, from coordinate 12,454 downwards.
TAACTCTTTGGTGAGTTCAAAGTTAGCTTGCAAGTTTTTAGCTTGACCGCGGCTAATCGTAATTGGTGTATCTGTAGTGACACCCAAATCAATTGTTTCTCTGTCGCCGTACCAAATCTTTTGGGTAACAAAACTATCGCCGGCTTGGTATGGAGTCACAGTTTCAAAGAAACGGAAACCATAGTTAAGCAACTTTTTGCTTTCTGCTTTACGGGCTGTTTCACTCTTAGTGCCCATAACAACAGAGATTAAACGCATGCCATCTTTTGTTGCTGAGGTCACTAGGTTGTAACCCGCACCCGAAGTGTGACCAGTTTTAATGCCATCTACATTTAGGCTTTTATCCCATAAAAGACCATTACGGTTATATTGTTTGATGCCGTTATAAGTAAAGGATTTCTCTTTATAAACGGCATACTCTTCTGGGACGTCGCGAATGATAGCCGCACCTAAAATTGCCATATCGTAGGCGGTGGTCTTGTGATTATCTGAATCTAGACCGTGAGAGTTTTCAAAGTAGCTGTCTTGCATACCAAGCTGCTTTGCCCATGAATTCATTAGATCAACAAAGCCATCTTCGGTGCCAGCAATGTGCTCAGCCATCGCAACACAAGCGTCATTACCAGACTGGATAATGATGCCTTTGTTAAGCTCTTCTACTGAGACTGTCTTGCCTACTTCGATAAACATTTTTGATGAATCAGGGAAGTTTTTTGACCAAGCATTTTTGCTAATGGTGACTTCATCTGATGGCGATACATTACCTACTTTTATCTCATGACCAATAACATAACTGGTCATCATTTTAGTCAAGCTGGCAGGGTTTAGGCTCTCATAGGCATTGTTTTCAGCAATAATCTGCCCGGTATTGTAGTCCAAAAGGACATATGCTTTGGCTGCAACAGTTGGTGCATTAGGGGTTACAACAGGAGCTGCTTGTGCAGAAAAGGCGGCGACTGAGGTCGCGAGCAAAAGCGTTTTTAGTGGTTGGTTTAATAAATTCATATTAATAATGCACGTCTTTATGTTTAGGTAAGATGAAGCGAAGTTCCACAAAGTATATCATTAGTCGACAAGGTAATTCGCCATAGGTTCATTAATCTTGTTTCATTCAGTGATTAAATAGCTTTGTGGGTAACCCTGCTGTTTAAGTTTTTCCGTCAGTTTTGTGGCTAGCTGCTGTTGACCTATGGGTCCCAGCTGCAAACGGTATAAATTATTAGACTGTTGTAGTCGGCTATTAACTTGATACTTTTGCTCAAGATCTTTCGCAAGTAGCTCTAAGCGGGACTTGTTAGAAGATGCCACAACTTGGATAAAGTGGAGCTCAGTGCCTTTCAATTCTGCCAATGCAATTGATTCGGGATCTGCAATATAGATAACCTCTAGGCTCACATTTGCTGTGCCTGTTTTAAGCATGTCTAGTCTGTGAGCGGCAGCATAGGATAAATCGATGAGTCGATCTTCGTGAAATGGACCGCGGTCATTCACCCTAACAATGACTGTTTTGTTATTCTTAAGATTGGTGACTTTGACGTAACTCGGTAACGGTAAGCTCTTGTGCGCCGCTGACATAGAGTACATATCATAGGTTTCACCGTTAGAGGTCAAATGGCCATGAAACTTACTGCCATACCACGAAGCAATCCCCTTAGCTTGGTAACCTTCACCACTATCCATTACTTGATAATTTTTGCCTAAAACCGTGTAGTTCTTTCTATTACCACCACGGCTATAAGGCTCAAATTTGGGATGTGCATCTTCAACTTTTGAAACGTCCGGTGCTGATGTTGGCGCTCTATCGTCAGCAATATCGTAACGGCTTTTATCACTACTCGAACAGGCTGCTAGCAAGCCTGCGATGAAGAGAATAAGGAGAAGATTAATACGTTGCATAAGCTTGCTTAAGTTCCTGGCTAAACTGGTATACCGCCATTGCGTACAAAGGGCTGCGGTTATAGCGGGTGATGACATAAAAGTTCTTCAGACCTAACCAATATTCATCATGATCTTGCTGTTCAAGTTTGATCACTAGACCAGGCTGGGAAATATCGATGTCCATTGATTTAGCGAGTGCGACATTGGGAGATAAAATATCTGCAATTTGGTAGTGCATTTTCTCTCCAGCCCAAGTTTTCACTGTAGCAGGTAATGCTTTATTTAACGTTAATTCCAGCGCTACTGGCTGATTTTTCTGCCACCCATGTTGATGGAAGTAGTTGGCGACACTGCCAATGGCATCGACAGGACTATTAAGGAGGTCACGGCTACCGTCGTTATCAAAGTCAACGGAGTAGTGTCGGTAACTGGATGGGATAAATTGACCGTAACCCATTGCACCCGCGTAGCTACCTTTTAGATTATTAATATCAAGGTTTTCTTCTTTGACAAGCTCTTGCAAATTGGCAAACTCTTTTCTGAAGAAAGTCGCTCTTGGCGGATAGTGAAAGCCCAGCGTATATAGAGCATCTTTAACTGGGTAGTTGCCCATATAGCCGCCATAGAAGGTTTCAATTCCAATTATGGCAACAATAATCTGTGGGTCGACATCAAACTCTTTAGAGGCTCTTTTTATGGTATCAGCATGCTCTTTCCAGAACTTAAGTCCTGCATCTAAGCGTTTTTCGGTTAGGAAAATAGGGTAGTACTGATGCCAAGGCTTAGCTTCCCATGGCTTGGTCATCGCATCAATGACGGCTTGGTTAAATTCGGCATTAGCAATAAATGCCTGAGTTGCTTCGTCGCTAAAACCTTTAGCGTTTTGAGTCTGCATAAACTCTGCTTTAAGTTCAGCAACACTAGGCTCGATTGGATCTGCGAATACGGAGCTTGATAAAAGAGTCAGCGCTATGGGCGCTAGAATACGATTCAACAGTTTCATCTGTTTTACAATCCTTATACTTCAACTGGAGCCAATAAATTTAAGCACCAGCGAGTGAATTTTTAACGTGAGTCAGTTATCTATCAATGAAGCGTCTATGAGTATGGATACTCATTAAGATCCCAAATCCAGTCATTAATGTCAGCATCGAGGTACCACCATAACTTATCAGTGGCAGAGGTACACCTACTACAGGTAATAATCCTGAAACCATGCCGATGTTTACAAAAATGTAAACGAAGAAAGTTAAAGTAATACTCCCTGCGAGTAAGCGAGCAAAGCTAGTTTGGGCACGTGAAGCAATCACAAGGCCGCGGCCAATAACATATAGATACAGCGTTAGCAGCAGTAAACTGCCGATAAGCCCAAACTCCTCGCCAATCACGGCAAAGATAAAGTCAGTGTGGCGCTCAGGTAAAAACTCAAGTTGCGATTGTGTTCCATCGAGCCAGCCTTTACCCCAGAGACCACCTGAACCAATGGCGATCTTCGACTGAATAATATGATAGCCAGCACCAAGAGGATCTTTTTCTGGGTCGAGTAGTGTCATGACGCGTGTACGTTGGTAGTCATGCATAAAGAAAAACCAAAGTGCTGGTAGCATGGCTAATACTGCGCCAATACAACCACCAACAATCCGCCAACTCATGCCCGAAAGAAACAGGACAAATATACCAGAAGCAGCAACCAAAATTGAGGTGCCCAAATCTGGCTGTTTGGCAATAAGTAGAGTGGGTACTAATAAGATAACAATAGCACCTGCTAAATAGCGCTTTTTCGGTGGCAGTGGAAACTTACTGATATACCATGCCATGGTTATCGGGAATGCTAGCTTGATTAGCTCTGAGGGCTGAAACTCCATAAACCCAAGATTGAGCCAGCGCTGTGCTCCTTTGTTTATCTCACCAAAAAAGTGCACTCCGAGCAGCAAAATTATTCCCGCTATATAGATAGGGAATGCCCATCGCCGTAGGATCTCAGGGTTAATCTGCGCTACTGCAAACATAATGACTAGCGATAGGCCCATACGAACTAACTGGCGATCCATCAGTGCTAGATCTTCGCCACCTGCAGAGTAGATAACGACAAGCCCGAAGCCCATCAGTGCAAGCAAGCCGATTAATAGCGGCAGATCGATATGCAGACGTTGCCAAATATTAGGGCGGTTGTTATGAGCACTCATTTTTCGTCATCCCATGAATCTCTTAGTAAATACTCATCAAGCAGAGCACGTGCAACAGGGCCAGCATTTGCACCGCCCCAACCGGCATTCTCAAGCACTACCGCCAGAACAATTTTGGGGTTTTCATAGGGAGCATAGGCAATAATCAAAGCGTTATCTCGCAAGTGTTCGTCAATAGTCTCTGCATCATACTTAGCATCTTCTGCCACACTGAATACTTGCGCGGTACCTGTCTTCATCGCTGCGGTGTACTGGGCATCAGTGAAACGTGACTTATGGGCTGTGTCACGCATAGCTTCGTTTATGATGTCCCAGTTTTTTGGATCTTTGAGCACAATCGGTGCAAGTTCATCTGCAGGCGTATCAATTTTAGCCGTTTGGTCTTGAATCGATTTGAGTAAATGAGGCACAAAACGGCGGCCTTTATTTGCCATAATTGCTGTAGCATTAGCGAGCTGTAGCGGGGTTGTGGTCCAATAGCCTTGGCCAATACCGACCGAGATAGTATCGCCAATATACCAAGGTTGGTTATAGCGCAGACGCTTCCAATCTTTAGATGGCATGATGCCTGCTGACTCTTCAAAAATATCGACACCGGTGCGCTCTCCAAAACCAAATGGTTCCATAAAGTTTGCAATAGCATCAACGCCAGTCTTATAAGCTAAGTCATAGAAGTAGGTATCACATGAACTCACAATAGCACTGTTCACATCTACCCAACCGTGGCCCCATCGCTTCCAGTCTCGATACTTACGCTCAACACCAGGGATCTGCCAAAAGCCTGGGTCCCAAATACGTGTTTTAATATTCACGGTTTTATTTTCTAACCCAAGCAGTGCGAGATGCGGCTTTACTGTAGAAGCGGGGGCATATTGCCCTTGGGTAGCACGGTTGATTAATGGCCGTGATCTGGAGTTGAGCAGTTCATTGTAGGCTTTGCTGCTTATTCCATGTACGAACTGGTTTGGGTCATAAGTTGGGCTGGATAAAAGAGCAAGGATCCCACCATCTCTTGGATCGATGGCGACGACTGATCCTCTCCGTCCATTGAGTAGCTCCATGGCTTTCTTTTGTAGATTGAGATCTAAAGTGAGTTGGATATCTAGCCCTGGAGTCGGCGGCTCTGACTTTAGTGTGCGAATCGTTCGTCCACGGTTATTAACCTCCTCTTCGAGGTGACCGGGCTTGCCGAGCAGCATGCTTTCATAAAACTTTTCGATACCCTGTTTTCCGATATCTTTAGTTGCGGCGTAATTACTCCACTTATTATTTTTCTCAAGCGAGGTTCTATCGCGGCTATTGATTTTGCCAACATAACCTAAAGCGTGTGTCATCAAGCCATTATAGGGATAATGACGTTTGAGACCGGCTTCAATAGAAAAACCAGGGAACTGATGCTGGTTGACGCTAAATTCGGCCACTTGCTCTTCGGTGAGTCTATTTTTGATGGTTAGCGGTTTGAAGCGTCGGTGATATTTAAGCGCTTCGATTACAGTCTCTTTTTCATCGTCAGAAAGAGAGATCACGTTACTTAATTTATCTAACGTTTCGCTGATGTTTTTGACTTTCTCTGGCACCATTTCTAAAGAGAAAAAAGGTTGGTTTTCTGCCAGCAGTTTGCCGTGCCTGTCATAGATCAGTCCGCGGCTAGGGGCGACGGGGACGACTCGGATGCGGTTGTCGTTTGAACGTGTCGCATAATCTTTATAAGAGAGGATCTGCAGTTGGTAGAGGTTGACTAACAGCAAGCTCAGCAGAATGACAACACAAAGGAAAGTAAATAGAGCGCGACGTTTAAACAGCGAAGCTTCAGCTGCATGGTCGTTCATGGTGATGCGCTTTCTAGGGGACACTTACATTTTCTCCTGCTCAAAAAAAGGTGCCAAGCACATATCTTAGCCCTGCTAAGGTAAGACTAACTGAATGTAAAGTCGATATTATTCTCTATGGTAGGGATGATTATTGTTAATACTCCAGCCTCGGTAAAGGCTTTCTGCAACAATCACTCTAACCAAAGGGTGGGGGAGAGTTAACGCTGATAAGCACCAGCTTTGTGCTGCTGCTTTTTTACAGTCTGGAGAGAGTCCCTCTGGCCCACCAATTAACAGACTAACGTCACGGCCATCGAGTAGCCATTTATTCATCTGTTGTGCCAGCTCAGGAGTCTTCAGGTTTTTACCTGGGAGATCGAGGCTAACGATATGATTGCCTTTTGGGATTGCAGCCAACATTAACTCGCCCTCTTTTTGGAGGATACGAGCTATATCGGCATTTTTACCGCGTTTGCCAGCGGGGATTTCAATTAACTCAAGCGCCATATCTCGAGGAAAGCGGCGCTGGTATTCCTTAAAACCTGTTTCGACCCAGTCTGGCATGCGGGTTCCAACTGCAACTAACTGAATTTTCATTATTCAGGTTTTTCTGACCATAGCTTTTCAAGCTGGTAGAAGTCACGAGTTTGGTCTTGCATTACGTGCATGATGACGTCGCCTAGGTCAACAAGAACCCATTCGCTGCTTTCGCGGCCTTCGACACCTAAAATATTTAGGCCTGCACGTTTTGATTCAACCACTAAATTCTCAGCGATTGCTTTAACATGTGTTTTTGAGTTACCTGTACAAACGACCATAAAATCGGCGATGTTAGATTTCTCAGATACGTCCATGACGACAATATCTTTAGCTTTAAGGTCTTCAACCTTATCGATTACAAATTGCTTTAGCTCGGCGCTTTCCACGCGGATACCCCATTAATTTTTAGACAGCGCGATAGTATAGCAGGTAATAGGTAGTAGATTAATAGCGAAGATTAGAAATAGTGACTTTAACGCTTAAGATTTTTGTGGTGAATTGCGGGCTTTTGGAGCATATAACTGATGCTGCTTTATATATAGTTGAATACAGACAGGTAAAGCGTCTTCGATTGCTAATCCTTGCTCGAGGTCTGTTCGTACTTGCGTGGATGAAAAAGGTTGCTCGGTGACCGAGACTCGGAAGATTTTCCCGGTGTTAGTCGCAATACTCGCTTCAATTGATTCAGTTTCAAATGGAGCCATGAGGGCACTCTCGCGTTTTGCCAGCACATCATGCATAGGATGATCATCTGACAAAATAGAACCTGGGCGCTGGCAAACCACAAGATGGCACAGCTCAAATATACCTTGCCAATGGTACCAACTTTGTAATCCCAAAAATGAGTCCATTCCCATTAGAAAGTAGAATTCATGTTGAGGATATTGTTGCTTGAGCGCTTGCAATGTTGTCACGGTATAAGACGGGCTTTCTCGCAACGCTTCAATCGCACATAGCTTAAGCGGTGGAAAAGCATCGCATACAAGTTGTGCCATTGCCAAGCGGTCATCAGTACTGACGTGAGTGCCACTTTTGTGTGGTGGAATATGATTTGGCATCAACCAGACTTCATCTAGTGCAAGTTGCTGTTGCACTTCAAGTGCTGGTCGAATATGGCCAAAGTGTATGGGATCGAAGGTGCCACCCAAAATACCAATTCTCATTAGTCGAGCGCTATATGTTTAAGTGCGTCGTGGGCGTTAGCATCAAATAGTAGACTGATATGGCTAAGACCTGTCCAATCCTCAATACCTTGCTGTTTAAGTTTTAACTCTAACCTTGATGAGGTCGATAGTAGGGTTTCGACTTGCACGAGTGACAGACGTTTAATCGCTTGTTGATATAAAGGTTTACGTTTGTCCCAAATGCGCAGTTTACTCCAAAGACCTTGCAGTGCTTGTCCGTTTGCTTCTGCTGTTTTGAGTTGCAATAAAACGCTAAGTTCTTTAAAAAGCGACCAGAGTATTATTGGCATCGCCACACCTTCGCTCTTTAGTTGTGACAGTATATGCTGCGCTTTATCTTGCTGGTTACTTAACATCGCATCTGTTAGCTGGAACACGCTAAAGCGTGATTGGTCTTCAAAATACTGAGTTAATTGTTCAGGCTCGATAGGTGCAGTTGGGCTCAGTAATTGTAAGAGCTGTAAGGCTTGATCTGCTGCGAGTAAGTTTCCCTCATAGAGTGCAAATAGCATCTCTCGAGAATCACGCGATAACGTCAACGAGTAATGGCTAATCCTGCCATCTAGCCAACGTTGGAACTGAGCACCCTCAGGTGTGATACAAGGCACGTAAACACCTTTTGCATCGAGTGATTTGAACCACTTACTTTTGGTTTGTTCTGCGGCGAGTTTAGGCCCGGTTAAAATCAGCAATACATCTGGATTATCCATCTGCATTAATGATTGAAACATAGCGCTTCCCTCTGTTCCGGGCTTTGCTGTAGGGAGGGTGAGCTCAATGATACGACGACTAGAGAAAAGGCTCATCGCTTGCCACTGCTCAATTAATTCATTCCAACTGAATCCAGTTTCTTGAGTTAATTGAATCTTTTCATCGAAGCCTTGCTGTTTAGCTATTTGGTGTAAAGTGGCACGACTCTGCTCACACAGCCAAGGATCGTCACCAAAGATGAGACAACACTGGGGGAGTGGGCTAAGGTTTCGCTGCAACTGATCTGGGTAGACCCGCATCAATTAACCTCTGTAGCAGCCAAAATTTGGATTATACGGTCAGCCGCCTGGTTACGCATCTCTTTGAGTAGTAATTGCATCTCTCTACTCTTGGCAAGCGCTGTGCGGGGATCATCCAAATAGTCGCGATGAATATCAACTTCAAAACGTTGTGATTCAGCTTGAGGCAACTGTACTGCAAACGAGACCTGGTAGATAAGCTCATACTCGGCCACATTACCCGTTGGGTAGATAGACAGGGTTGAGCGATCGAGCGAGTCACTAATGATACGGATAGTTGGAATGTTATCAGCGGGATCAACAACTGCAATACTGTTTAGCCTTAAACGCTCACGCACTAAACGAGTCAGCTCACTGTACTCATCTTGACTGGTTAAGCTTAATGTTTGCAACTGTTCAGGGATAGAGTAGCTACCCTGTAATTTAAAGCCGCAACCCGCACTGAGCAAAATACTCAGTGCTAAGATTGCTGAAAATATGCGTTTAATTAGCATAAGCTTTGATTCGTCTTCCTTGTTTGCACTTTGCCAAAGGCAAAGTGCATGGGTCGGCTTTAGTTAGCGACGATATTGAGCAGTTTGCCCGGTACGTAGATAACTTTACGAACGGTTTTACCTTCAGTGTGCTTAACCACACCCTCTTCGGCCATACCTGCTGCTTCAACCACGTCTTTAGTTGCGTCAGCTGCTACAGTAATTTTAGCGCGTAGTTTACCGTTAACCTGAACGATGATTAGCTTGCTGTCTTCAACAAGTGCTGATTCATCAACCTCTGGCCATAGTACATCTTCAATCGCACCTGTGTTACCGAGTTCATTCCACAAGCTAAAGCTGGTGTGTGGAATAATAGGGTAAAGCAGACGCGTGACAGCACTTAATGCTTCTTGCATTAACGCTCTGTCTTGCTCTGAATCTGTTGGCGCTTTTTGTAAGCGGTTCATCAACTCCATTACTGATGCAATGGCGGTATTGAACATTTGGCGACGTTCAATATCATCACCCACTTTAGCGATAGTCTTGTGAAGTTCACGACGTAACTCTTTTTGAGCTGCATTGAGTGACTTAACATCAAGCGCTACAGTCGGGCCTGCTGCAACATGATCGTGTGCTGTTTTCCATAAACGCTTAATAAAGCGGTGTGCACCTTCAACACTTGATTCTTGCCACTCAAGCGTTAGCTCTGGTGGCGCTGCGAACATCATGAATAAACGAACGGTATCTGCACCGTATTTATCAACCATCTCTTGTGGGTCGATACCGTTATTCTTAGACTTAGACATCTTGCTCATACCGGTATAAACCAGTTCATTACCTTCGCTATCAACAGCTTTTACGGTACGGCCTTTGTCATCAGTTTCAAGTACAGTCACATCACTTGGGGCAACCCAAACGCGTGCGCCTTTCTCATTGTTATAGTAGTAAGCATCGGCTAATACCATACCTTGAGTCAGTAGTCGCTTAGCTGGCTCGTCAGAGTTAACCAATCCTGTATCACGCAACAACTTATGGAAGAAACGGAAATACAATAGGTGCATACAAGCATGCTCGATACCACCAATATATTGATCGACAGGTAGCCAGTAGTTTGCTTTAGCTGGATCAAGCATCTCATCTGCATGTGGGCTACAGTAGCGAGCGTAATACCAAGATGACTCCATAAAGGTGTCAAAGGTATCGGTTTCACGGAACGCTTCCTGGCCGTTAATAGTGGTCTTAGCCCACTCTTTATCGGCTTTGATTGGGCTCTGAATACCATCCATAACCACATCTTCAGGCAGGATAACTGGCAGCTGCTCTTCTGGTGTAGGCATCACAGTACCGTCAGCCAGAGTCACCATCGGGATAGGTGCACCCCAGTAGCGTTGACGTGAAACACCCCAGTCACGTAGACGGAAGTTCACTTGGCGCTTACCTTTGCCTTCAGCGCTAAGCTTGGCATCGATAGCATCAAAAGCGGCTTGGAAATCAAGACCGTCAAACTCGCCAGAGTTAAACAATACACCTTTTTCAGTGTAGGCTTCTTCGCTAATATCTAGCTCGTTATCAACAGGCTTAACGACGCCTTCGATAGTGAGGCCGTACTTCTTAGCGAACTCGTAATCACGTTGATCGTGCGCTGGCACAGACATGACTGCACCAGTACCGTAGTTCATCAATACAAAGTTACCAACCCAGATAGGCACTTCTTTACCTGTCAGAGGATGGATTGCATTAAGACCTGTCGCCACGCCTTTCTTTTCCATCGCTGCCATAGCGGCTTCGGTGGTATCAGCATTGTTACACTCTTCGATAAACTCAGCTAATGCAGGGTTGTTGGCTGCAGCTTGCTTAGCAAGAGGGTGCGCTGCAGCAATAGCCACGTAGGTTACGCCCATAACAGTATCTGGTCGTGTGGTGTAGATATCAAAGCTTTGGTCGCTGTCGGCAACTTGGAAGGTCATCTCGATACCTTCACTACGACCGATCCAGTTACGCTGCATGGTCTTAACTTGCTCTGGCCACTCATCCAGCTGATCGATATCTTTTAGCAGCTCGTCGGCATACTCAGTAATTTTAATAAACCACTGTGGGATCTCTTTCTGCTCAACTGTGGTATCACAGCGCCAGCAGCAGCCGTCGATAACTTGTTCGTTAGCCAGAACAGTTTCATCATTTGGACACCAGTTGACGTTGGCGGTCTTCTTATAAACCAAGCCTTTTTCATAAAGCTTAGTGAAGAACCATTGTTCCCAACGGTAGTACTCTGGTGTACAGGTGGCAATTTCACGTGACCAGTCATAACCGAAACCAAGCATTTTAAGCTGGTTCTTCATGTAATCTATGTTCTCATAGGTCCATGGTGCAGGTGCGGTATTGTTCTTAATCGCTGCGTTTTCAGCTGGCAGACCAAATGAGTCCCAACCAATAGGTTGTAGAACATTTTTGCCTTGCAGGCGCTGGTAACGTGCAACTACATCACCTATGGTGTAGTTACGTACATGGCCCATGTGTAGTCGACCAGAAGGGTAGGGAAACATAGAAAGGCAGTAGAACTTTTCTTTGTTCGCGTCTTCGGTAACTTCAAATGTCTTTTCGTCTTTCCAGTGCTGTTGCACTTTTGCTTCAATTTCAGAAGGAGTATATTGCTCTTGCATCAATCTATTTCCGGCCATGCCGCCTATTATTTGATCTAGCGCTATTTTCGCGCGAGTTATATCGACATAGAATAAACTAGAAGTGAGTCATTAAAAAGGTTCGTATAAGGAGTATTTACTATGAGTGACAAAAGTATTGAGTTACTTTCGCTTTATGAGGCGCTTATTCAACAGATTAAAGCTCAATATAGTGATGATAACTCATTGACTGTAAAGAGTTTGTATCAGCAGACCCAAAGCAGTAAAGAATTCTTAGCCATTAAAGAACAAGCAAAAGCGGAAGAGTTGGCTTTGGTTGAACAATTTTTAAAACGTGATATCGCCAGTTTTTTACAAGAGAAAAATGCTACCGACCTTAGTCATAGCCCGACAATGATCACTGTAGAGAACACTTTATGGCATTGGCTGAGCGAGATCACCGATAGAAGTCAGGTGGAATGGCATGAAGTTGCGCAGGACTTTAAGCATCATGGATACTATGAAACCGGCGAGATAGTTGGTCAGGGAACCATGGTTTGTACCGCGTGTGGCCATGAGGCCAAAATAGAGTTTCCTGGCGTGGTCTCTGATTGTACCGAGTGTGATAACGATGAGTTTACTCGTGAAGCATTAGCGCCATAATCCACGTTGATGACTCACTGGGGGCTGTTGATCTTTCGAGCTTAGTTTTTGTTCAGTTCTTTATCGTAAGGAATAATGCTTCTAGTACAAG
>NZ_JBFRMK010000181.1:0-19823 GCF_041470405.1 Shewanella sp. 10N.286.45.A1 | reverse complement strand
CAGGTAGCACGGGTATATAAGTCGCTATAGCCAAAAAACAGACATTATTAAATCGCTGTCTGTATTGCTTGCAAAACCGTTCAGTAACAATGGATCGGCATTAATAGAGCGCGCTATAAAATCAAAAGAGGACCACCTAAGGTCCTCAATGTCATCACTTGGTTATTCGAGCTCTTCCCACTCGATACCCATTTCATCCATGAGGCGCTTAACTTCCGCCGGCATGCTGTCAGGCTTATCTTTTGAAAGGTCACCATCATTTGGCAGCGGTTGACCTGTGTACGCGTGTAGAAACGCCTCACAGAGTAATTCGCTGTTGGTGGCGTGACGTAAGTTGTTCACTTGGCGGCGTGTACGCTCATCGGTAAGCACTTTGAGTACTTTTAAAGGAATAGAGACAGTAATTTTTTTCACTTGCTCATTCTTTTTTCCGTGTTCAGCATATGGGCTGATATAATCGCCGTTCCACTCAGTCATTGACTCACCTGTAATTTTAAAATGCGGGGCAGATTTTAACCCCTTATGCAGCGCAGTCAAATTATTGCCTCTATTTTATGACAAATGCAAATAGATTTCTAAATGCTTGGACGTCTAAACGGCTAAATTGGTTGACGAGGGTGGATAGCTTAGGTACATTTAGACGTCCAGACATCCCTAATAAGAAAATGTAGATAGAGGAGTAGTACATGACCGAGCGTAAACTAGCCACCGCTGCTGTGCGCCAAGGCATTGAGTCCGATACCCAACATGGTGCAGTTGTACCTCCCATATACCTCTCTACAAATTATTCCTTTGATGGTCACAAAAATCCAAGAGATTTTGATTACAGCCGTTCAGGCAATCCAACTCGCTCAATTCTTGGTGATGCGATTGCTGAATTAGAAAAAGGCAGTACTGGCGTGGTGACCTGTACTGGTATGGCTGCAATTACTTTAGCGACCAGTTTACTCGGTCCTGATGACTTATTAGTGGTGCCTCATGATTGTTATGGTGGCAGTTACCGCTTATTTACTAATCTGGCTAAGAAAGGTCAGTTTAAGCTAGAGGTGGTCGATCAAACTGATGCTGTCGCTTTAGCTAGCGCAATTGCCAAACAACCTAAAATGGTTTGGCTAGAAACCCCTTCAAACCCATTATTACGGGTTGTTGATATCGAAGCGATTAGCGCTGCTAGCCATGAAGTTGGCGCATTAGTTGTGGTTGATAACACCTTCCTATCGCCTATCTTGCAGCAACCGCTCTTACTTGGCGCTGATATCGTTATTCACTCGACCACTAAATACATTAATGGTCACAGCGATGTAGTAGGTGGAGCTGTAGTCGCTAAAGACGAAGAGTTAGGTGAACTATTACATTGGTGGTCGAATACACTGGGGCTAACGGGTGGTGCATTTGATAGTTATCTTACCTTGCGCGGAATTCGAACACTTGCAGTGAGAATTCGTGAGCATCAGGCCAATGCCCAGCGTATTCTTGCTACTCTTTGCGCTCATAGTGCAGTGGAAAAGATCTATTATCCGGGTCTTGCAGATCATCCTGGCCATGAGATAGCCGCTAAGCAGCAGAAGGGCTTTGGTGCCATGCTTAGCTTTGAGTTAAAGGGCGGTGAAGAGCAATTAGTCGCTTTCTTAAAAAATCTTAATTATTTCTCTGTTGCAGAAAGCCTCGGAGGAGTAGAAAGTCTAGTGGCAGTGCCTGCAACCATGACACATAGAGCGATGGAACCAGAAGCGCGTGCAGAGGCAGGGGTAAAAGACACCCTTATACGTCTTTCTGTTGGTATTGAAGATGCTGACGATCTTGTTGCTGATATTGAAGCTGCGCTTAATGCAGCTGTAGCTTGTTAATTAAAGGGGTTTAGGATGGCACGTTGTCACTTACATAAATTTGGTGGCTCCAGTTTAGCCGACGCAGACTGTTATCGTCGCGTTGCACATATTCTCCTGACTCATGGTCATAGTGATGATCTAGTTGTGGTTTCCGCAGCAGGTAAAAGTACCAATTTTCTCTACCGCCTGCTTGAGCTGAGCACGACTAAGCAGCTTTGGCAGGAAGAGCTGCAAACCTTAATCAGTTTTCAGCAAAAGCTGATAGAGCAGTTGTTATCTAATGAGCAAGCTCGATCCTTAAGAGAGCGACTGTCGAATGATAAAGCGCAGTTGATAAGCTTACTTTCGTTAACGGCTATCAATGATTACCAGAGCAGCCAAGTGGTGAGCTTTGGCGAACGTTGGTCATCCCGCTTATTGGCAGCGTTACTGCGCGAGTCTGGGGTTGCTGCATCTGACGTAGATGCACGTACTTTATTGATAGCAGATGAAGGCGCAGTGCCACAGATTAGATTGCAAGAGTCACGTCAAAGAGTACAAAAGCTGATTGCCGCTCACCCTAACGAGCGACTGATTATTACTGGCTTTATCTGTGCAAATGACAATGGTGACACCTTGCTTCTGGGCCGTAACGGTTCAGATTTTAGTGCTACGCTAATCGCAAGTCTCGCTGATATCGAACGGGTAACTATTTGGACTGATGTTGAAGGTGTATTTAACGCCGACCCCAACAAGATCAATGATGCAAAACTATTGAGTAGCTTGTCGTTAGATGAAGCCAATCGGTTAGCGCATTTAGGCTCGCCAGTATTGCATAACCGCACTTTGCAGCCACTATTTGATACCCAAGTTAGCCTAGCAGTGCGATCTAGTTATGCGTCTCATACAGACTTTACCTTGATTGCGCCTAAAAGCTCTTCAGCTAGTGCACCTGTAGTAACCAATCTTAATAGTGTATCTCTGTTTAATATCCAGCTGAATGGTGCTTTCTCTGAACTGCTTAATCTATTGATTGATTCAGGGCTATATCCATTAGCTCACTGGTCGTTGGCGCAGAAGCGCGTTGAATTAACCGTTACGCTTGAGAACCAGAAGCAAGTGCAAGCGCTACTTGATGCCAATAGCGATGCCTTAGGAATTACAGATGTTCAGGTAAGAGACGATCTGGGATTAGTCGCCTTAGTCAGTGCCGACGCAGACCTTTACCGCCGTGGTTTTGCCAGACTATTAAGTCGTAATGCACGTCCATTGTTTAATGACGGTATGAGTTTAGTGACGTTGGTGCCACAGACGCAGGTGAATTTGCTAACTCAGAAGGTACATCGTCGCTGCGCAGGCCCACGCAAACGTATTGGTGTACTGTTATTAGGTGTAGGCAATATTGGTGAGGCATGGATAGATCTGTTTGATGGCGCTAGAACTGCGTTAAATAAAGAGCTTGAAGCAAGTGTTGATTTAGTGGGGCTGGTGAGTTCACGTAAAGCTTTGATCAGCGATAAGGGCATAGCCCTTGATAGCTGGAAAAGTGAATTTGAACAACAGGCAACTCCATGGCAGTACAGTCATCTTTTTGAAGAGTTGCAGGGACTTGAATGCGATGAGGTTGTAGCGCTTGATATCAGTGCGAGTGCTGATCTTACATTGCAATACCCTGAGTTTTTTGCCCGTGGTATTCATGTTGTCAGTGCTAACAAGCTTGCAGGCTCTGGCCCATTACCTTTTTATCGCGAGTTGAAGCTACAGCTGGGGAATCGCCGATTATTTTGGCGTTATAACGCCAGTTGTGGTGCCGGTCTGCCCGTGCAGCATGCTATTAATGATCTGCACAATAGTGGCGACAGCATTGAAGCGGTTGGTGGGATTTTTTCTGGCACTCTATGTTGGTTATTTGAAAACTACGATGCCGTTAAACCTTTCTCTGAGCTAGTCATCGATGCGCGTGGACTTGGGATCACCGAACCCGATCCGCGAGATGACCTGTCTGGTCGCGACATGCAGCGCAAATTGCTTATTTTGGCTCGTGAAATTGGTTTAGAGATAGAGCTTGAAGATATAGAGCTAAAATCCTTGGTACCCGCGCATCTTGCTGAGTTGCCGCTTGAGCAATTTTTATCGCGTATAAATGAGTTAGATGAAGACATGCTACAGCAATATCTTGCAGCAGTTGAGCAAGATAAAGTGCTGCGTTACGTCGCTGCATTAGACAGAGTCGATGGCAAGCTTAAAGCTGAAGTGAGCTTACAATGGGTTGATAATAGTCATCCATATGCTAATTTGACCCCAGGGGATAATGTATTTGTTATCCGCAGTAAATTCTATCAGGACAACCCGCTTATTATTCGTGGACCCGGTGCGGGTCGTCAGGTTACCGCTGCGGCAGTGCAATCTGATCTGGCACATATCTGTCGAGACCTACTGCAAGAGTAGCTACTCTAAGCAAGATATCGTCAACTAATAGTGAGTGCATTTCAGTTTATGGAATGCACTTTTTTATTACCGGCTATACCTGTTTAGAGTTGTCAGCAGAAGAGCTCTAAAAGTCGATTATCTGACAATTGTATGAGACAAAAATTTTAGTTTGATAAAGCTATAGTTGCTCTCAACATTTTATGAAAGCTCTCCACTTATTAACGCTAACCTTATTTAGTTAAATTAGGTTGAGCCGCATATACTCTGACCCATCAGTTGAATCGCCATTAAGTGTGATTAAAGCAACGCTTTGGGTCCAAAGGTATTGGTCTTATTTTGAGTTGTTCATTAGTTGAGTAGGGCCTATTAAGCTACTAGATTATTTGGGTATTTTTCAACATAAGACAAATTTGATTATGGAAAATCACATAAAATACCTCGCTATATTGCTTATGGTTCTGGGCATGACGGTTTGTCAGGGCGTCCAGTTTCGCACCAATTTAACTCCTTCCTATGTTGTTGATGCTTACGAGACAAGTAAAGTCGTAGAATACTCTGTTGAAGAGGTTTATAACCATGACTCACAGATGATTGGTGATGTTAATGCCTCATATTGCCAAACTATAAACACTCCTCCGCCTGTATATTCCAAAGTTGTAGATAACCTTAAATTCCAAGTTTAGCAAATTGGAGGTAATGGCATAGTGGTTATGGAGTGCACGAAAGAAGATTCTTTTGTTGCTTGCATTGCTAGACTGGAGTGTCGAGCTTTAGCTTATGAAGTTAAATTTTCTTGAATTTTAGTTGTCGTTAGTAAAGCAAATAGTTTCAAAACGCTATTGTTAACATATCTATAGATGGAGGTGCGATAATGAAGCGTGGATTCATAATGTTGGCTTTACTTATGTTAAGTAGTGCATCTTATGCAGCTATGCCGCCTCAGGCTGCGCTGTGTGGCAGTTGTCATGGTTCTCAAGGGCGAGGTGTTGAACCCTTAGGTCCTCGATTGGCAGGGCTGCCATCAGACTATATAGTGAAGCAAATTAAACTATTCCAGTCAGGTAAAAGACAAAATTCAACAATGCAACCGATGGCGATGACCTTGCTGGGGGATGCCATTGTCGCGGTTGCTGAGTATTTTTCTGCCTTTGACGTGCCTATGGTTACACCGCATCTACGTGGAGAGAAAGCAGTCTATACAGATCCAACTGAACAGTTAGTTTATCAGGGCGGTTGGCAACGGGTGATTCCTGCATGTGTCACCTGTCATGGGCCTTCGGGGCATGGTGTTGGTGAATTCCCAAGGCTTGCAGGTCAACAAGCTTCTTATATCAAAAGCCAGTTACTTGCTTGGCAGAAAGGTACCCGAAGTGGTGATCAGGACGGCGTGATGGGCACCATCGCAGGTAAGCTCACAAGTGCAGAAATTGATGCATTAGCCAAATATTTTTCAGAATTGAAATAAGGAGTTAACCATGAAATTACATCATTTTAGTTGGCTCGTTATTAGTCTATCTTTCAATATTGGTTTCAGTGCTGTTGTACAGGCAGAAGAACTACCCGATAAACAGGCAGAGCTTAATGCTAAAATTAAGCAGCAAGGACAAACATACCTAACTAACGCCAGCACCGCTAAGCACTATTCCTGAGGGGGAATTTGGCGACAAAGTTCGCCTAGGTTACCAGCTGTTTGTTAACTCTCAGCAGATGAGGGATGCGTACGTAGGTAATAATCTTAACTGCTCTAATTGCCATATGGATGCAGGGCGACGAGCCAATGCTGCACCATTGTGGGCGGCCTACTTTGCTTATCCCGCATACCGGAAAAAGAATGATAAAGTAAACAGTTTTGAAGAACGTCTACAAGGGTGTTTTACCTATTCAATGAATGGCAATCCGCCAGCATCTGCAAGCAAAGAACTGGTCGCTTTGTCGGCTTATTCATACTGGTTAGGAATGAGCGGTTTGATGCAGCAAGCTGGGATTGATAGTCCGGTGCCGGAACTATCTGATAGCGAACTGTTAAGGGGGGGAGGGAAGCGCGACGAAATCCCCTTACCTGAGTCAATAAAAAGTGCCATGACGTTTGAGCAGCGTGCGTCTCTGCCGGGTAAAGGCTACCCTAAAATTGCCAAACCAGTGCAAGCTTATTCGCCAGAGCGAGGCAAGAAAGTGTATGTAGCTCATTGCCAGTCTTGTCATGGTGATGACGGGCAAGGTTATGAAACATCGGGGGTTTACTCTCTGCCGCCACTCTGGGGCCCTCAAAGCTTCAATTGGGGAGCAGGTATGCACAGAGTTAATACCGCAGCCTATTTTGTCTATGAAAATATGCCATTTGGTAAAAGTTACCAGCTAAGTAACCAAGATGCGTGGGATGTTGCCGCCTTTATTAATGCTCAAGAGCGGCCACAAGACCCTAGGTTTGAGGGTGATATTAAAGCCCTGAAAGAGAAGTATCATAAACATCAAGGCTATTACGGTAGCAGTGTAAATGGACATAAAGAGCTGGGCAGTAACGCTTATCCTATCAATCCTAAGCGCAGTAATTAACCCGTTTAGTGCACTGTACGGAATCAACAGGGTTCGCTAGCGCGAGCCCTTTTTGTTACATTGAACTTTGTTCTGATATTTGGAGTATAGGCTTTGATGCAAACACATACCGCCAGTTGCCATTGTGGCGCAGTTAAGTTGTCTCTAAACCTACCCCAAGGGGTGACAGACTTAAGGCGTTGCGACTGTTCCATGTGCCGCCGTCGAGGCACTATAGTGACTTCCGCTGAACTTGATGGGCTCGAGGTTATTAGTGGTAATGACAAACTATCGCTGTATCAATTTAATACTTTTACTGCTAAGCACTATTTTTGTAGTGTCTGCGGTATATACACTCATCATCAACGCCGCTCTAATCCAAATCAATTTGGCATAAATGTGGCGTGTATTGATGGGGTTAATCCATATGAGCTGACCAATGTCGCCATGCCCGATGGAATTAATCATCCAGCGGATCGATAAAATAGCAGGTGAAATGAATGACTTTAGACGCTACTACCTGCCCACTATGCCAATCTGAAAATCGCTGCGCCGTGCAGCAAGGCGAGAGTATTGAGCAGTGCTGGTGCCTCTCGCAACCATTTCCTGCGAAGACTGTGCTAGATAGTGAAAAGCTAGCTAGTAGCGTGTTAGATAGTAAATCTTGTTTATGTCAGGCGTGTATAAAGAAATTGAAGCTGGAAGAGGAGAGTCAACTTTATAAACAAATTAAGTAACATAACTAAGTTACTTGAGAAACAGCTCTCTATGATATTTGATCAAGTTTAGTTGCTCTTTTTCTGATGCGCGGCTGTCTTTTGGATAAGATATATCGTTTTAATCAATCGTAGGTGGTGGACTTCAACTCCTTTAGCGGTAAATATGTTGATTGTTTGAGAGGAACTCAATCGTCAACACTAAGGGAAATTATGACATCTCTACTCAAAAGAATACTCCTTGGCTTAGCGGCTACAACTGCATTTTACGCTAATGCAACCACGGAGTTTAATGACACTAATACTCAAAATTACCTAATTACTTATCAGCAGGGGGCTATACCTGCTCAATATCAAGCGAAGTTAATTAAAAACATAACCACGTTAACAGCTGGAACTGTAGCTTTGATAGGCTTAACTGCCTCAGAGGCTGAAGCATTAAGCCAACTCGATGGGATCCGTGTTGAGCAAGATGTTGAGCGTAATATTGTTCTTCCTCTCTCAAGCGAGCCATTTTCGCTAGAAAAAGGTAAGAGTGATATAAGCTTAACAAACTATATAAATGCAGATTTTGAAGCGTTAGAGCATCAAGAAGTAACACCTTATGGTATTGGATTAACTCAAGCGGACAAAATACCACAGCCCGACAATAATGGTATTAAAGTCTGTGTAATAGATACTGGTATTCAAGGTAACCATAATGAGTTCCAGCAGACCAACGTATCAGGAAACCATAGCAGTTACTCTCACTTTTGGTATAACGATGCGTCAGATCATGGCACTCATGTTGCTGGAACCATTGCTGCAAATGAAGACGGTAAGGGTATAGTGGGCGTTGTTGCAAATGGTGCTGTAGATATCTACATTCAAAAATTAACAAAAACAGCTTCAGGTGAAAACTCTATTATGCGGGTGTCACATATTCTAGAAGCCATGGAAGTATGCGCCAATCAAGGTGCCAACATCATTAACTTGTCACTGGGAGGCTATGCATCATCAGAGACTGAACGTGATGTTTTTGATCGCATTGCTGATAAAGGAATTTTAATTATTGCCGCAGCAGGTAATCATGGTTCAACCGCACCCAGCAACGACGCTTATATGTATCCAGCTTCATATCTGAATGTGATGTCAGTAGCGTCGATAGATGAGCAAACTAATTTGTCCAGTTTTTCTGCTGTTAATGATGCGGTTGAAATTGCAGCACCAGGAAGCAGGGTACTATCAACAGTTGATAGTGAATCAGTCAATATAGAATATTTTGAATTTAATGGTTTGGACGGCCTTTATTATTGGTCACAGTTTAAGCAAATTGATGCAGGTAATATATCTTACCCTTTGATATCTCAATTAAATGAGCAATGCTTGTTTAAGATTAACTTTGACACTTTTGCTGAGCAGTACTTTACTGGTGAGATCTCTGCCGCAAGTAAAGCTAAATTGGACATCGCAACACAATCTTGTAAATCCAGTAATGGTGAAGTACTTATCACTTATTTTGACGTACCTTCATATGTATCCAGCTGGGTCAGTGAAATTGCCCACAATATTAATTACGCGACTGAATTTCCTACTCTGACGGTATCTTCTTTAGTAGGGCGCTTTATCAATGCGAACGGCTTGATGTTAACTGCGTATAACCAGTATAAGTATGGGTATAAATGGGGCACATCAATGGCCACACCTCATGTCTCAGGGATTGCAGCTAAAGTATGGAGTCACTTCCCACAATGTAATAGCACTCAAATTCGAGAGGTATTGAACTATACAGCGACAGATCTCGGGGAGGAGGGGCGTGATGATCAATTTGGTTATGGTCTTATTAATACCAAAGCGTCATATGACTATATTGAGCAGAATGGTTGTGACATCCCAGCATCAGCTTGCCCTAAAGCTTGGTACGAAAACAAGGCGTATCTAAACGGCGATCAAGTTACATTTAATGGTGAGGTTTTTGAAGCCAATTATTGGAGTAAAAATGCTGCACCTTCGTTGCATCAAGCTCCCTACGAAGAATGGCGTAAGGTTGGCATGTGTCCTACAGATTAGCCAAGCTGTGCGATCAAAACCTATTATTTTAAAGTGTAATAGCAACTCCATTAAAGAGTTGCTCATTCAGTGGGAGTTTAAATCACTTTAGACAAGTAAGTAGCCTATTGCTAATAGCTATTCTTTATCGAATGCCACATGCGCTGTATTAAGTGATTTCCCCATGCCTTAAATATCAGTCGTACGTTGTGAGCGTCTCAGTGGACTTTCACTGCTAGGTTGCATTGTCTCAAAGGGAATAACCATTTATTCCCTAACGCGGCTTGAACTGAAAGCCCTGATAAAGCTCTGAGCTGAGTGTACCCTTAATGGTATTGGTATAATGATGAAATCATGTCTAATAGTTTTGATTGCCTAATAGGGCTAAGTATTAGATACAAAAAAGGAGCCAACAGGCTCCTTTTTTATAGAATATTTTGTCAATTTCCAATGAAGAGAAACTGACGATAATGTATTAGTTGGCAGTATTACTCGCCAGCTGGACCTTTACGGTGCGGCTTTCTGTCACCAGAAGGACGACGGTCGCCAGAAGGCTTACGAGGACGACGTGGAGGACGGCTATCGCCACCTGAAGTGTTCTCGAACTTCTCACCCGCAGCTTCGCGAATGTTCAATGGGCGGCCACATACACGCACTTTTTTAAGGTGCGCTAACACATCTTTTGGCATGCCATCTGGCAAATCGATTGCAGTGACTTGATCAAATAATTGGATTTGACCAATGTAACGGCTGTCGATGTTTGCTTCGTTTGCAACAGCGCCAACGATGTTACCAACGCCAACACCATTATCACGACCTACATCGATGATGTAACGGCACATCTTAACATCTGGGTTATCCTTCAGTGAGTCTGCTGAGCCAATGTTAGCTGGCGTAGGGCGAGATTCACGACGAGGACGGTCACCACGGTCACGGGAGTTGCGATCGTTACGGTCACGTGAATTGCGGTCATCACGGTTGTCGCGCTGACGTTCGTTCATTGACGGTAATTGTAGTGGACGATCTTTCTGAACTTGTTGCAGTAAAGCTGCAGCAAGTACATCTGTATCAACTTCTAGCTCCTGACATAGCTTTGCAACTGCGCCTTTCATGAAGTCTAAAGAGTCTTTAGCGATGACTTCGCCAATTTGCTCACCTAAACGAGACAAGCGACGCTCAGTCACTGTTTCAGGACTAGGAATATCCATTGGTGAGATGCGGCTCTTAGTTGCACGTTCGATGGTGCGCAACATACGCATCTCTCTGTGTGTAACGAACAGAATCGCCATACCTGTACGACCAGCACGGCCAGTACGGCCAATACGGTGAACATAAGCTTCAGTATCATATGGGATATCGTAGTTTACTACGTGCCCGATACGCTCAACATCAAGACCACGTGCTGCAACATCAGTCGCGATGATGATGTCTAGCTTGCCGCGCTTGAGTTGGTCAACAGCACGTTCACGCGCTTGTTGATTCATATCACCGTGTAGTGGTGATGAAGCGTAGCCACGAGCTTCTAGCTTTTCAGCTAGCTCAACACAACTGTTACGAGTACGAACGAAGATAATAATACCTTCTGTCTTCTCTACTTCTAGAACGCGAACTAATGCTTCTAGTTTGTTGTGTTGTGATACTTGTACAAAACGCTGCTCAATCGTTTCAACAGTCGTTGTTGTTGCTGCGATTTTAACGTGTACAGGCTCTGATAAATATTTGTTAGCAACACGCTTAATTTGCTCAGGCATAGTCGCTGAGAATAACGCTAGTTGGCGTTGCTTAGGTGTGTGCTCAAGGATCCATTCGATATCATCGATGAAGCCCATTTTTAGCATCTCATCAGCTTCATCAAGTACCATTGCTTTTAGTGACTCTAACTTAAGAGTGCCACGACGCATATGGTCCATCACACGACCTGGAGTACCAACAATGATTTGTGGTCCACGACGCAATGCATTCAGTTGTTGATGCATGCTTTGTCCACCGTAAATAGGTAGAACGTGTAGGCCTTTCATGAATTTAGCGTAGCTGCCAAATGCTTCAGCAACCTGAACAGCTAGTTCACGTGTTGGTGCAAGTACTAAGATTTGTGGAGAATGAGTATTTGGATCAATGCTGTTTAGTAGAGGCAGTGCAAATGCACCAGTTTTACCTGTACCTGTTTGAGCTTGACCTAAAATATCTTTTCCAGCCATGAGAGGATCGATACTCGCAGCTTGGATTGGAGTTGGTTTTTCGTAACCGAGCTCATCAAGAGCACGCAACAAAGGCTCGGCAAGACCGAGTTCGCGGAAAGTTTTTTCACTGGATGACATGGGTTGTAGCCTTGTGGAATAGCAGAGTGCAATAAAGCACTTATGTTTATAGACAGAAAATCAACCCCGTGTCGACTTCCCGCACCGAAAACGTATCAGTAAGCCGACTAGTATAGCAGGGTATAATTGGTATTACCATTTAATGATGCTATTTTTCTCTATATTCAAAGCAAATACTAGGCCAGTTAGTGACTTACAGTAAAATAAAAATCAATGAACGTGGCTTTTATGGGGCGTTTTTCAGAAGAAAACTGTCGATAACCAACAGTTGGTAAGCAGATTCCACTGTAGTGGCGACAAAGCTAATATCTATTTTATCTGCGATATCACTAGGTTGATGGTAATCTCTATGTGTTGGAACGCCAAAGTAAAGCCAGGGGATCCCTATTTTGTGCATTGCGTAATGATCTGATGCACGTAATAGATCAACACTGATAACACTGCCGTCGAATGATTTTGGCTGACGAGTCTTTATGCAAAGTTGGTTTGATTGAGTCATTAGTTGCTGCATTTTATCGAATGAGTCAAATCGCCTTGCTCCTTCGATATAGATGGCGCTGCGACGATCGGGTCGGCCAATCATATCCAAATTGATAGCAAGCTCAATCTGGGGCATTTGCGGTTGGCTGCTAATATTTTTCAATTCATCAGCAAGTGCATAACCGCCATAAAGTCCAGGCTCTTCAGCATCTGTTGCAACAAAAAGTAAGTTTATTGGACTGCCTTTGTTAGCGGCGTGCTCGGCAAGTTGCAGTAAGCCTGCGACTCCCGAGGCATTATCATCTGCACCGTAGTATATGCGAGAGCCTTTGTGGCCAAGATGGTCATAATGGGCGAGAACAACTCGCCATTTACTGGTTGGTGCCGTGGCAAGTAGCACGCCAGCAATATTAATTCCGACTCTGTCACTAAAAGATTTAGTAAAGCTAAATGGATGTTGGAATTTACCTTGCCAAGGCTCAAGCCCGACCTGTCGAAACCGTTGAATGAGATAGTCTCTTGTTAACGCAGCACCTTCAGAACCGGTTTTTCGGCCTGCGAATTCTGTTGAAGCCAGTTTATGTATATCGCGACTAATCTGTGCTTGGTCTGCCCATGATGTGCTGGGATGTTTTTGGCATTGGGAGGTTGAACTACAGGCATTCAGGCTTAGAGTGGTGATAATAACTAAGAGAGTCGTTAATTTTTGCATTTAACTGTCCCTTTATATATGCAAAAAGCCATTACAACAGTGACTCAACCTACAGGTAATGGCTTTAAATAGCGATACTGTTACTCACTTTGTTGATTTTTAGCCGATTGATCAATATTCGACAACTTTAGCTTGTACTCGTGTGTTCCTGAAAAAAGCCGTTGTTTTGCGCCCACAACCACTTGGGATTGCGGTGCTAAGTTACCGACATCGACTCGGGCTACTGAGCCATTAGGCAGAGAAATCGTGCTGCTTTGCGGGTCGCTGCTTATGACTCTGGCTTCAGTTGAGGCACATTGACCAAATAATGGATCGACGACTACCATAGCTAGCAGGCCTAGCGTTACCGCTAGGCCTGAGGCTAATAAAATATTACTGCTTGTCATTGAACTGGATGATCTCTTACTTTGCTAAAAGTGGTTTTAAAAAGCGTGCTGTGTGTGATTCAGTATTCTCAGCGACAACTTCAGGAGTACCTACTACCAAAATGGTACCACCGCCTGAACCACCTTCTGGCCCCAGATCAATAATCCAATCCGCGGTTTTTATCACATCCAAGTTATGCTCAATCACCACTATGGTATTACCGTGGGATTTAAGGCGATGCAATACATCCAATAACAGCTGAATATCTGCAAAGTGCAAACCTGTTGTCGGCTCATCCAAGATATATAACGTTTTGCCGGTATCACGCTTAGATAGCTCTTTAGCCAGCTTAACCCGCTGCGCCTCACCACCAGAAAGAGTGGTCGCACTTTGGCCTAAACGAATATAGGACAAACCAACATCCATTAGCGTTTGCAGTTTGCGGGCGACCGCTGGAATGGCATCAAAGAAAGGTCTGGCTTCTTCAACGGTCATCTGCAGCACTTCGTGAATATTTTTGCCTTTGAAGCGAACATCTAAGGTTTCGCGATTGTATCGCTGGCCTTTACAGCTATCACATGGCACGTATACGTCAGGTAAGAAATGCATCTCTACTTTGATTAAGCCATCACCCTGACAGGCTTCACAGCGTCCACCTTTAACATTAAATGAGAATCGACCTGGCTGATAACCACGAGTACGAGATTCTTGAGTGGCCGCAAACAGTTCGCGAATAGGGGTGAAAATCCCGGTGTAAGTCGCGGGGTTCGAGCGTGGTGTACGGCCAATGGGGCTTTGATCTATATCGACCACTTTATCGCAATGATCCATCCCGACAATACTTTTGTACGGTGAGGGTTCATCAACTGTCGCGCCATTCAACTCGATATGAGCAATCTTATAGAAGGTGTCATTGATTAGGGTTGATTTACCTGAGCCGGACACACCGGTAATACAGGTAAACAGTCCTACAGGGATCTGCAGGTCAACATCTTTGAGGTTGTTACCAGTAGCACCAAAAAGCTCAATGAGTTTGTTGGGGTCATACTGGGTTCGCTCGGTTGAAATGTGGATCTGTTTTTCACCAGATAAATACTGGCCAGTGATAGACTCTTTACACTCAAGCAGGTCGTTAAGGGTACCTTCACCTATAACTTGCCCACCATGAACGCCGGCACCTGGGCCGATATCGATGACGTGATCAGCCATACGGATAGCATCTTCATCATGCTCAACCACAATGACGGTGTTACCGAGATCTCGCAGGTGAATAAGCGTTTGTAGAAGGCGCTCATTATCACGTTGATGCAGGCCAATTGACGGTTCATCGAGCACGTACATTACGCCAACGAGCCCTGCGCCAATTTGGCTGGCAAGACGAATACGTTGCGCCTCACCACCGGACAAAGTGTCGGCAGAGCGTGATAAACTGAGGTAATTAAGACCAACATTAACCAAGAAGCCCAAACGGTCGCGTACCTCTTTGAGGATCTTTTCGGCGATCTGTGCACGTTGGCCAGTCAGTTCAAGCTTTTCAAAGTAATCCATGGCTTCGCCAATAGACCACTGGGTTAACACTGGTAAGTTCAACTCTTCAATAAACACGTTACGTGCTTCTTCACGTAGGCGTGAACCGCCACAACTTTTACATGACTGAGTATTGATAAACTTGGTTAACTCTTCGCGAACAGCATTAGATTCTGTTTCGCGATAGCGCCTATCCATGTTATTCAAAATCCCCTCAAAAGGGTGATTCCGAACCACGACATCGCCGCGATCATTGATATATTTGAAGGCGATGCTTTGGGTACCTGAACCGTAAAGCACGATGTTTCTGACATCATCGGTTAACTGTTCGAAAGGTTTTTCTATATCAAATTTATAATGTTCAGCCAAAGAACTGAGCATTTGGAAATAATAGAAGTTACGTCTATCCCAGCCTCTAATCGCGCCGCCAGCGAGTGACAGTTCAGTATTGGTGATCACTCTTTCTGGATCGAAATACTGCTGTACGCCTAAACCGTCACAGGTTTGACATGCACCTGCTGGGTTATTGAATGAAAAAATGCGCGGTTCAAGTTCCGCCATAGAGTAGCCACAAACAGGGCAGGCGAAATTGGCTGAAAACACATGCTCTTCTGCTTTTACATGTCCCTCAACAGGATCCATACTGGTGACTTTTGCTATCCCGCCAGATAGTTCAAGGGCGGTTTCAAATGATTCTGCTAAGCGCTGCTTAATGTCATCACGGACTTTAAAGCGATCGACGACCACTTCAATGGTGTGCTTAACGTGTAAGTCGAGTTCTGGTGGATCGGTTAAATCGCACACTTCGCCGTCAATTCTAGCGCGAATATAGCCCTGCGCCGACAGGCTCTCTAGTAGCTTTACGTGTTCGCCTTTACGTGCATTCACCACAGGGGCAAGCAGCATTTGGCGACTGCCTTCAGGCATTTCGCACACTTTGTCTACCATTTGACTGACTGTTTGTGCAGCTAATGGCTCGCCGTGAGTTGGACAGCGTGGCTCGCCAACTCGGGCAAACAACAGTCTCAAATAATCATAGATTTCGGTGATAGTACCCACGGTAGAACGTGGGTTATGCGAGGTTGATTTCTGCTCGATAGATATAGCAGGGCTCAAGCCTTCGATGTGATCAACATCGGGCTTTTCCATCAAACTTAAAAACTGACGAGCGTAGGCTGAGAGTGACTCAACATAACGTCGTTGACCTTCTGCATACAGGGTATCGAATGCTAAAGATGATTTTCCAGAACCTGATAGCCCGGTAATAACAATAAGCTTGTCGCGAGGTATGGTTAGGTTGATGTTTTTAAGATTGTGGGTACGAGCGCCACGTACTTCAATATTTTCCATCTAGCGTTCAGATCTCAAAGCCGAAAAAAGTGGTTAAGTATCTCACAAATTTACCTTAGGCAATAGACAAAGTAAGCTATCAATTGTAGGAGAAATATAGCCTGTTGACAGGAAAAGTTAGCAAAACCAAGCATGCATGCGGGTTTGCCGCTAATGCTTAAAAGAGGGTTTGACTATACATCTTTTACTTTTCCTTTTGGGCTATTGAAAAACTTCGTGATAAACTGCGCGCCTTATTTAGAGTTCACTGATCAGGGCGAGGGCAATGGCCAATAACGGACTTTCGAAGACTGAGAAAAAAGTAGCGTTTTCTTTAGCCAGTGTATTTGGATTGCGCATGATGGGTCTGTTTATGATCATGCCTGTCTTCGCACTTTACGGGCAGCATCTAGAAGGCTTTTCACCGTTATGGGTGGGTATTGCAATTGGTGCTTACGGCTTAACGCAAGCCATTCTACAAATCCCAATGGGGATCTTATCTGACAAATATGGTCGTAAACCCATAATTTTAATTGGCTTACTGATCTTTGCTCTTGGCAGCTTAGTTGCTGCCAATGCAGAAACAATTTATGGCGTGGTCGCAGGTCGAGCCCTACAGGGGATGGGGGCTATTGCTGCCGCGGTACTGGCATTGGCTGCTGATCTAACACGCGATGAACAGCGCACCAAAGTGATGGCAATTATCGGCATGTGTATTGGCTTTTCCTTTGCCTTATCATTACTTGTCGGCCCTATTGTTGCCCAACATTTAGGCTTATCGGGTCTGTTCTTTATGACAGCCGGCTTAGCTGTATTAGGGATGTTGATTGTACAGCTTTTGGTGCCGAATCCTATCTCACAAGCACCGAAAGGCGATACAGTTGCTGCACCTGAAAAACTGCGCCGGATGTTGATTGACCCGCAGTTATTTAGACTCGATGCTGGTATCTTTATTCTGCACTTAGTGCTGACCGCTGTGTTTGTGGCACTGCCTTTGGACCTAGTCGATGCAGGACTTGCCAAAGAGGAACATTGGATGCTGTATTTCCCAGCATTTATGGGGGCCTTTTTCTTAATGGTGCCGCTGATTATTATTGGTGTTAAACGCAATAATACTAAAGCGATGTTCCAAGTTGCCTTGCTCATAATGATGGTGGCATTGGGTTCAATGGCACTATTTGCCAACAATCTGATGGTATTGAGCATTGCAGTGGTGTTGTTTTTTACTGGCTTTAATTATCTAGAAGCGTCTTTACCAAGCTTGATTGCCAAATTTTGTCCAGTGGGTGATAAAGGCTCTGCAATGGGCGTGTACTCCACAAGCCAATTCTTAGGCGCTTTTTGCGGTGGCTTACTCGGCGGTGGTGCGTATCAACTAGTTGGCGCAGAAGGCGTCTTTGCAGTTGCCTTGGTCTTAATGGGCATTTGGTTCTTGCTGACATTTGGTATGAAGAACCCTGTGTTACTCAAGAGCTACACATTGGAAGCTGACGTGTCTGATAAGCAAGCTGCCAAAGCGATGGCGACTGAACTGTCTGCATTAGCTGGTGTGTCTGAAGCTATCGTGGTACTCGAAGAGAAAGTGGCTTACTTAAAAGTAGGTGATGATTTTGACTTGAAAGCTGCACGAGCGGTATTAGGCACTGAAAACTAGTAAGTGTTTGAGTCGGTTATGTCGAGAATCTAGGAAATAAACGGAAGCAATACTGTTATTCATTATAGTAGTATTGCTTTTATGTTTAAAGACAGCAGTTAAATCGCCAACTAAACAGTCGCTAGCATAAAGCGATAGAGTCAAATACTGCTAGGAAACGCTGGCTGAAGTACTCTCTGAAAATTTACCCCCTTAAATGATGAATAGGCTATAGGGCTCAGCTAAGTTGCAGCTATCATTGCGCTTTCTACTTTTCGTCGGTTGCCAAGTAACAATTCCACCTTATAGAATAGGCTGCTTTGCATACGCTTTGGTAATTCGGGAGAAAGCATCACTTGCCCTTTTTCGGTTTTAACAAAGCTTGTTGCAATTATTGCTTTGGGGAGTGATAGTCGCATTGAAATATTGTAGAGCATCCGCTGTTTGACGATTTATCTCTTACTGGCTAGCTATCTTCCTATTTTGCACGCTAATCTCTTTAAAAATCGTCAGTTAGTGTTGACTGAGATCATTAACCAGCAGAACTGCACTCGCGATTAATCCGGCTTATTTAAAAGTTGCTGAGCTTTTCGATTTGAGAGTAGCCTAAGCTGTGTTACGCTCTGTCGATTGGTACAAATTTTAAAATTTAGCAGGAGATTTCAATGGCCAGTCGTGGTGTCAATAAAGTAATTTTGGTGGGTAACTTAGGACAAGATCCTGAGGTTCGTTACATGCCGAACGGCAATGCCGTAGCCAACATTACCGTGGCGACAAGTGAGTCTTGGAAAGATCAAAGTGGTCAGAAACAAGAGCGCACTGAATGGCACCGCGTAGTGATGTTTGGCAAGCTTGCTGAAATCACTGGTGAATACCTACGCAAAGGTTCTCAAGTTTACCTAGAAGGTAAATTGCAAACGCGTAAGTGGAAAGACCAAAGCGGTCAAGATCGTTACAGCACTGAAGTCGTTGTTGATCAAGGCGGTCAAATGCAGATGTTGGGTGGCCGTGGTCAAGGTCAAGGTGCTCCAGCTCAAGGTGGTTATCAGCAACCACAGCAGCAAGCTCCTCAACAGGGTGGTTATGCGCCTAAGCCTCAGCAGTCAGCGCCTCAGCAAGGAGGTTATGCACCTAAGCCTCAAGCGGCTCCAGCACAAGGTGGTTACCAGCAACCACAACAGCAGCAGCAACAAGCTGCACCGGCACAAGGTGGCTACCAAGCACCACAGCAGGGTGGATATGCTCCTAAGCCACAAGCAGCTCCAGCTGCTCCACAACAGCGCCCAGCGCCGCAGCCACAGCAGAATGTAACACCAGATTTGGATGACGGTTGGGATGACGATATCCCGTTTTAGCAGGCGGTTTATTTAAACTGTAAAGCTAATGCTCAATTCGATAATAACCCAGCCTAAGTGCTGGGTTTTTTTGTTTAAAATGATAGTGTAATAGGGGAGTTCATACTGACTTGTTTTACCAAGGCTCGATATGATACTTATCTAGAATGGCTTGATATTGACCCGTTTCTTTGATGTTCTGTATCCCTTCTGCGAATTTATTGGCATAGTTCTGCTCAAGATCTTTATGGCTAAATCCGACAAAAAGCGGAGATGAAATCCCTTCACTACCTGCAAATTTTATACTGTCGTAATAATCATACTTTTTGGCATTATGTTCAATGACATAACGGTTACCAATTAATACCAATTGCATTTACTAATTGACCAATTTAATCCAATCTCTCCAGTACAAACTTTTGACTCTATTTAGATCTGAAATAAAGGTATTTCACGCTATGGATACCTGCTCAACAATGTCATCAAAGCCTGAGAACGTTCTATTAGATAAGCATCTTTGTCTGAGCCACTGCCAAACTTGTTCTATTGAGTTTAACTCTGGTGAATAGGGTGGCAGCTTGAGCAATGATAATACCAATAGCATTAAGTA
>NZ_JBFRMK010000180.1:0-13679 GCF_041470405.1 Shewanella sp. 10N.286.45.A1 | reverse complement strand
CGTCCACCCGACATTTCCGTGCTAGAAGCTTTACCACTACAGTACAAATTAAAACACCAATGACCCAAGTACAGATACGGCAGTATCTGCACATGCGGTCGGTCGTTCCTACACATCCATGTGTTCAAGACATTCGGACATCCTGTCCAGCCCGCTGGAGGCGATTAGTAACAATGAGTTCACAAGTTCAAACAGGCTGCTTAGTCATATCTGTCAAAAATGTAATCAGTCTTCATTCGAAGGCCAACCAATTTGGGTGCAAAAGTAAGTTATCGCCAGCCTAAAGTGATTCTAATGCCAACTCTCAGTACTACTGCAAATACACTCGCGACGTGCCTTTATATTAAAAAAGCACAAATGCTTGGCGTTTGAGCGTCAAAAAACATCGTTGATTGGCTAATTTTCGGGTTTTTATTGAAACCATTTGTTAGAATCGCCTGTTATTTTATGGCTGCACTATTCGTTGCCATACTTTGTTTACCATTAAGCATCACGCAAAGTATTCAAGTTTTACTATTTAAAGGCAGGCTATGACCGTTCTTCTAATGACCCCTCCCATGACTCAGCTTAATACGCCTTATCCAGCTACGGCGTACTTAACGGGTTTTTTACGCTCCCAAGGCTATGAGGCGGTGCAGCGAGATCCTGCTATTGAACTTTTCTTAGAGATGATGACAGCCCCCGCACTGGAGATTATTCGTCAACATATAGAAGAGAACTTCGAACACTTTGAAGACGACGAACTGCCTGATGCAATATTTAATTTTTTAGCCGAGTTTGACCGCTACCATCTTACCGTTGAGAGCGCGATTCGGTTTTTGCAGGGAAAGGATCCAAGCCTTGCGATGCGAATTAACTCGCGCCGTTTTCTACCCGAAGGCCCAGCATTCGATGCGATTACACAAATGGAAGCGGTATCTGGCGATGTATTGCAAGCAGCCTTTGGTAACTTAGGTGTACAAGATAAAGCTAAATATCTTGCCACCTTATTTATTAACGATTTGTCCAGTGTTATCACTCAAGGCGTTGATCCCTATTTTGAGGTGAGCCGCTATGGCGAGCAGTTAGCGGCGGCAAACCCAAGTTTCGATAATCTCTACGAGACCTTAATGGGTGAGCCGAGCTTTAGCTCTGAAATATTGGAACAATTAGTTGAGCATTATCTTGAGGAAACTCAACCTAGCGTAGTGGCGCTTACAGTGCCCTTCCCCGGCAATATGTTGGGTGCGCTGCGTATTGCGCAAACCTGTAAAGCCATCAATCCCGATATTCCTATTGTGGTCGGCGGCGGTTTTATTAATACCGAGCTACGCGCCCTTAAAGATCCTCGCGTGTTCGAGTTTATTGATTTTATCTGTCTCGATGACGGTGAACGCCCTTTCATAACCTTGCTGGAGTATTTTCAAGGCCAGCGCGAAGTGGACGATCTTGTACGCACCTATTTCCTCGCCGAAGATGAAAACGGTGAGGCTTATGTCCATTTCAATGAGAATGACCAGCTGCAAGATATCCCACAAACAGAGGTTGGCGCGCCGATATATGATGGCTTGCCATTAGGCGATTACCTGTCTTTATGTGAAATGCTTAACCCTATGCACCGTATATGGAGTGATGGTCGTTGGAATAAGCTGACCATTGCCCATGGTTGTTACTGGCGTAAATGTAGCTTCTGCGATGTTAGCCTCGATTATATCGACCGTTTTGACTCAGCGAGTGCGGATGTTCTAGTCGATAGAATTGAGCAGCTTATTGAAGAGACTGGCGAGACCGGTTTCCACTTTGTTGATGAGGCGCTGCCACCGAAACTATTATTCACTTTTGCTAAACGGCTCATCGAACGTGGCGTAGTGATCAGTTGGTGGGGCAATATCCGTTTTGAACGCACCTTTAGTGAAGCCCGTTGCCAATTGTTAGCTGATTCAGGCTGTATTGCAGTCAGTGGTGGCCTAGAAGTGGCATCAGATAGACTATTAAAGTTGATGAAAAAAGGCGTTAGCGTTGAACGCGTCGCTCAGGTGACCAAAGCCTTCAGCGACGCTGGTATTTTAGTGCACGCCTACCTGATGTATGGCTTTCCAACTCAAACTGAGCAAGAAACCGTTGATTCGCTAGAAATGGTTAGACAGATGATGCAGCAAGGCTGCTTTCAATCCGCCTACTGGCACCGCTTTGTCGCGACCATACATAGCCCAATAGGTTTAAACCCTGAAAACTTTGGTATTACCCTTGCTGAGAGACCAGAGGTTTTATTTGCTGAAAATGATGTCGATTTTACCGACCCAACCGGAACTAATCACGACATGCTTGGCGAAGGTCTAAGAAAAGCTATTTATAATTATATGCACGGTATTGGTTTTGATCAGCCGATGAGCTTCTGGTTCAATCAAGATGTTAAACCGACCAGCATGAGAAAAGACTTTGTTTCAAGAGCGGTAAGCAACCTCATCACCAGCAATGATGGTTGAGCAGTAGTTAAATAACCCAAAACACTAACCGCCATCCGGGCCACCTTCTTTATATGCATCAGAACGTGGCCTAATTTGATTTCCACAAAAGCACTTATTGGTATGACTGATTACTAATGTAGCGGCTTATCTTTTGTTTTTCACGTCCACTTAGTCTTAGCTACTTTTTATCAGGCGCTTATCAACAAGCCCTATTCTTATATCTTGACAATAACAGTCTCTTTTAGTGAATTTTGAGTGCTAGCTTGTTGTTATGAAATGAAATATTAGAAATAATATCAACTCTATGTTTAAGGGAAACCAAATAGCTTGGCATCTGTTGGACACAATGACACTGACACTTTTTTTAAACGGAATTTCTACAATGAAAAAAGCACTACTGCTCTTAGTCGCAATATCTTCACTAACAGCTTGTACTGACGGTACAACTGGCAAGGCTTGCCTAGGAAAAAACAATGATTCGTTAGTTGAAGGCATGCAAGATCAATGTAAAGCAGGTGATGCGGTTGCAACAAAACACCCAGCCTATTTCTGTGACTTCAATTATGCCATTGCATATAACGACTATAACTCAGCAATGTGTATCTACAACGGCGAGCAAAAAGCAGAACGAACAGCTGATTAACTATATTAGGTGTTTAGTCATTAGATTAAGCACCTCTAATTTCAATCCGTATAAGACTTAATTTCTTCACTTGTCTAAGCTTTCACATCCACCATCAACTCGAAAAATAACGGTTATACAATAACATAACTAGTTCATCACTTTTATCGAGCATGCTTTTTTTGCTAAGTGTTGCTGCCACTGTTACCCACTTTAAAATCATATTGGTGGCATTCTTCACAAGTTTCCTTGAGCTCCGATATCGATTGTTAAAAACCGCAACAAATAAACCTTTTCACTACATTAGTTACAAAAGCAACCAACTCAACTTTTATAAATAAATATAACTCATTGTATTTAAAGCGATATACACATTGGCACATATAATGCTTTGTTAGGAGTAATGAAACAACTTA
Organism: Shewanella sp. 10N.286.45.A1; assembly: GCF_041470405.1. Taxonomy (NCBI): domain Bacteria; kingdom Pseudomonadati; phylum Pseudomonadota; class Gammaproteobacteria; order Alteromonadales; family Shewanellaceae; genus Shewanella; species Shewanella sp. 10N.286.45.A1. The sequence continues at coordinate 10,194 of NZ_JBFRMK010000180.1, read as the reverse complement.
AATGGGTTTAAAGACATGGAAGCACTTAATAACAACAAAATTATCCTACCAATTATGCTTGCTGCGCTACTTTCTGCATGTGGTGCAGAAGAAGAGGTAAAGGAAGAAGAAAAATATGCAGTTCCAGTAGAAATCGCAACCGTTATTCAAGGCGATGTATCCTCTTTTTATAGCACCACGGCAACACTTGAAGCACCAGAAGAAGCCAAAGTGGTTACCCGCGTTGCCGGTCTTATCCAATCAATTAGCGTGGAAGAAGGCGATCGTGTCACTAAAGGACAGTTGCTTGCGGTAATCGATTCAAAAAGACAGAAATTTGATTTAGACCGTTCACAGGCTGAAGTCGAAATTATTGAGCAAGAACTTAACCGCCTCAAAAAAATCAGTAATAAAGAGTTTTTTAGTGCTGACTCCATGGCGAAGCTCGAATATAACTTACAAGCAGCAATGGCTAAACGCGACTTGGCAGCTTTGTACGTACAAGAAAGCATGATCCGCTCACCGATTGATGGCGTCATCGCGACCCGCTTTGTAAAGTCGGGCAACATGGCTAAAGAGTTCGACGAACTGTTCTATATTGTTAATCAAGATGAGTTATACGGCATTGTGCACCTACCTGAGCAGCAATTGCAGCACCTTCGCTTAGGCCAAGATGCACAGATATTTGCCAACAAACATACTAAAGACACTACTCACGCTACCGTTCTTCGCATTAGCCCTATTGTTGATGCTCAAAGCGGTACCTTTAAAGTGACGCTTTCAGTACCCAATCAAAAAGCCACGCTTAAAGCCGGTATGTTCACTCGTGTAGAGCTGCGTTATGACACTCACAATGACGTCATTACCGTGCCATATAACGCGCTAGTTAACCAAGACAATGAGTTTGCGCTATATGTCATCGATGGTAGCAACGCCAACCGTCGTACTGTGACTTTGGGCTACCATGAGGCTGATACTGTTGAAGTGGTTGCAGGTATAGAGCCTGGTGAACAAATCGTTATCCGTGGTCATCAAAATCTTAAAGATCAGTCACTGGTTGAAGTGATTGGTTCTTTAAATATTGCATCAGCTAAATAGACTCGGAGCGCGCTATGTCGATAATAAAAACCTCGGTAAACCGTCCTGTCACCGTGTGGATGTTTATGTTTGCCGTGATTCTCTTTGGTATGGTTGGTTTCTCACGTCTCGCGGTGAAACTACTGCCTGATTTAAGTTATCCAACCATTACTATTCGTACTCAATATGTGGGTGCCGCGCCAGTTGAAGTGGAGCAGTTAGTCTCAAAACCCATCGAAGAAGCGGCGGGGATTGTCAAAGGCTTACGTAAAATAAACTCTATCTCTCGTTCAGGGATGTCTGATGTGGTACTCGAATTTGAGTGGGGCACAGACATGGATATGGCAAGTCTCGATGTCAGAGAAAAACTCGATACCATCGAACTGCCACTGGATGTAAAAAAACCGCTATTACTGCGCTTTAATCCAAACCTTGACCCAATAGTTCGCCTCGCCCTTTCAGTTCCAAGCGTTGATGCTGATGTGGCTAAATCTGCGAGCGATAGCGAGCTCAAGCAAATGCGCACCTATGCAGAAGAGGAGCTTAAAAGACAGCTTGAATCATTATCAGGTGTCGCTGCAGTACGTTTATCTGGCGGGTTACAGCAAGAGGTTCATATTCAACTTAATCAGCAAAAACTGACTCAACTTAACTTGAGCGCTGATCTCATTCGTAGCCGTATTGCAGAAGAGAACATTAACCTCTCCGCCGGTAAAGTTATCCAAGGTGATAAAGAGTATTTAGTTAGAACCCTAAACCAATTCAACTCGCTTGAAGAACTGGGGCAAATTGTTATTTATCGTGATGCGCAGACCTTAGTCAGACTCTTTGAAGTTGCTGAAATTGTCGATGCTCATAAAGAGCGCAACGATATTACTCGTATTGGTGACAGAGAATCAATTGAACTCGCCATTTACAAAGAGGGTGACGCGAATACTGTCGCAGTGGCACGCAAAGTCACCGATGAGATAAATAAACTAAACAAAAATAGCCCCAAAGCAGAGCTGCAGGTCATTTACGACCAATCAGAGTTTATTGAAAGCGCAGTGAATGAAGTCACCTCGGCAGCGCTTATCGGTAGCTTGCTGTCTATGTTAGTTATCTACCTATTTTTACGAGATATTATACCGACACTGATTATCTCAATTTCTATTCCTTTCTCCGTCATTGCCACCTTTAACATGATGTATTTTGCCGATATCAGCTTGAATATCATGTCGCTTGGGGGAATTGCACTCGCCGTCGGCTTGCTGGTTGATAATGCCATTGTGGTACTGGAAAATATCGACCGCTGTAAGTCACTGGGCATGAATAAACTCGATGCGGCTGTAACGGGGACAAAAGAGGTATCAGGTGCAATCTTTGCATCAACACTCACTACCCTTGCGGTATTTGTGCCTTTAGTATTTGTTGATGGCGTTGCTGGTGCGCTTTTCTCTGACCAAGCTCTGACCGTAACCTTTGCCTTACTTGCATCACTGTTTGTAGCACTGACCACCATTCCAATGCTTGCATCACGTGAAGGTTTTAAAGCGCTACCGCCGCTAATGGCTAAAACAGAGAAACAGAAGCCACAAACCAAGCTTGCTAAGCTTAAGCATTACAGCGCTACCGTGTTCTCGTTCCCATTTGTATTGCTATTTAACTATCTGCCAAGCGCACTGTTAACACTGGCGCTGATTATTGGCCGCAGCCTTTCTTGGCTTGTAGGGCTGGTTATGCGTCCATTAAGTAGTGCCTTTAATTGGGTCTATGGTGTGCTTGAAAGTGGTTATCATCGCTTATTGGCTGGCGCGCTTAAATTCAGAGTGTTGACCTTATCCATTGCTATTGCCATTACTGCTGGCGCGGCCCTATTGGTACCAAGACTCGGTATGGAGCTTATACCGCCGATGAATCAGGGCGAGTTCTATGTCGAAGTGTTGCTGCCACCAGGAACTGAAGTGTCAGAAACCGATAAAGTACTGCGCACGCTAGCACTGTCGATTAAAGACCGAGCTGATGTTAAGCATGCTTATAGTCAAGCGGGAAGCGGCGGATTGATGACATCTGATACCTCTCGTGGCGGTGAAAACTGGGGACGCCTACAAGTCGTACTAGCAGATCACGACGCGTTTGCAGCTGTTACTCAGAAACTTCGCACCACAGCAATGCGGATCCCAGAGCTTGAAGCTAAAATCCAACACCCAGAGTTGTTTAGCTTTAAAACACCATTGGAGATTGAACTAGTTGGTTACGACTTGGTGCAGCTTAAATCTACTGCTGATAGCTTAGTGGATGCTCTGTCTGACTCTGACCGCTTTGCAGATATCAATACAAGCCTTAGAGATGGACAGCCTGAACTTAGCATTCGCTTTGACCATCAACGCCTTGCCGCTTTAGGCATGGATGCACCATCTGTGGCAAACCGTATTGCACAGCGTATTGGCGGCACGATTGCCAGTCAATATACGGTTCGTGACCGTAAGATTGATATTCTAGTGCGCAGCGAACTTGATGAGCGTAACCAAATTAGTGATATCGATTCGATGATCATTAATCCAAATAGTAGCCACCCTATTTCACTCAGTGCAGTCGCAGATGTCAGCCTTAAACTTGGCCCATCGGCGATTAATAGAATTAGTCAGCAACGAGTCGCGATTGTCTCTGCTAACTTAGCCTATGGCGACTTAAATGACGCGGTATTGACCGCCCGTGAAATTCTCGCTAACCAAACGCTGCCGACTTCTATTCAGGCCCGTTTTGGTGGCCAGAATGAAGAGATGGAGCATTCATTCCAGTCATTACAGATTGCATTAGTATTGGCGGTATTTTTAGTTTACTTAGTGATGGCCAGTCAGTTTGAATCTTTGTTACACCCGTTACTCATTCTTATTGCGGTACCGATGGCGGTGGGTGGCAGTATTTTAGGGCTTTACATTACCCAAACGCATTTGAGTGTAGTGGTCTTTATTGGACTGATTATGCTGGCGGGTATTGTGGTTAACAATGCCATTGTTTTAGTGGATAGAATTAACCAGCTACGTCAGTCCGGACAAGACAAGCTCAGTGCGATAACCAATGCTGCCGAGTCGCGTCTTCGTCCCATTATCATGACTACAATGACAACCGCTTTGGGTCTATCGCCTATGGCACTTGGCTTAGGTGATGGCAGTGAAGTGCGTGCTCCGATGGCAATAACGGTTATCTTTGGCCTATCGCTATCGACACTGCTCACTCTGGTGGTTATTCCTGTGCTTTACGCGCTGTTTGATCGCAAAGATTATGCAAATAATAAAGTAGAGCAAGAAAGTGCTAGTGAGCCCGCAGTCGAAGGGGGTCAAGTATGAATATCACCCGCCTTGCAATCGCACGGCCAGTAACCACGGCGATGTTCTTTGTCGCTATATTACTGTTCGGTCTCGCTTCTAGTCGCTTGTTGCCGTTAGAGATGTTTCCTGGCATCGATATTCCGCAAGTGATTGTCGAAGTGCCCTATAAAGGCTCAACTCCTTCAGAGGTTGAGCGCGATATAACCAGTGTATTAGAGGAAACATTAGCCACTATGGGCGGCATTGAAGAGCTGCGTTCAAGCTCTTCGCAAAATGGCGCCGAGATAGAGCTCAGAATGAAGTGGGGAGAAAATGTTGCCACTAAAAGCCTAGAAGCACGCGAAAAAGTAGACTCTGTACGCCACTTACTGCCTAAAGATGTTGAGCGAGTATTTATTAGGCAGTTTAGTACCGCCGATATGCCGGTTCTCAATTTACGAATATCGAGTGATAGAGAGTTATCAGGCGCTTTTGACTTACTGGATAAGCAGCTTAAAAGACCACTTGAACGTGTAGAAGGCGTGTCTCAAGTTACCCTTTACGGTGTAGAGCAAAAACAGATAGAGATCCGTATCAATGCTGACAAACTAGCCGCCAGTAATATTTCAATTAAAGCGCTGACTCGCCGTATGCAACAAGAGAACTTTGTCATTAGTGCTGGCGTGTTAAAAACAGACTCGCGTGTCTATCAGGTATCGCCTAAAGGTGAGTTTAGAAATCTTGATGAAATCAAGTCACTGGTGCTCACCCCAGGAATTACTCTCGGTGATATTGCAACAGTCAGTTTCTCGTTACCTGAACGTTTAGATGGTCGCCACCTAGACCAAAACTATGCGGTAGGACTCGATGTATTTAAAGAGTCTGGTGCCAATTTAGTTGATGTCTCTGCGCGGGTATTAAAAGTGATTGAGAACGCTAAGCAAGATCCGCAGTTTCAAGGCATTAAGCTGTTTGTGATGGAAGACCAAGCATATGGAGTTACCTCATCACTGCGCGACTTGCTAACCGCAGGTTTGATTGGTGCCCTGCTCTCTTTTATCGTGCTTTATCTGTTTTTGCGAAACCTTAAGATGACCTTGGTGATCGTGTCATCAGTGCCGATTGCGATCTGTATGACGCTGGCTGCGATGTATCTGCTCGGGTACAGCCTCAACATCCTTTCTATGATGGGGTTATTGCTCGCTGTGGGCATGCTGATTGATAACGCTGTAGTAGTGACTGAAAGCGTACTGCAAGAAAAGCAGCTGCAAAAGTCAGATCCTACTTACCAGAAAACTAAAGCCGATGGTAACAGCTCGATACTAAACGGTGTTGATAAGGTGTCGTTAGCGGTACTAGCCGGTACTTTAACCACCGCCATCGTATTTTTACCCAATATTTTTGGGGTGAAGGTTGAGCTAACTATTTTTCTTGAACATGTCGCCATTGCTATCTGTATTTCACTGGCAGCATCACTACTAGTGGCCAAGACCTTGTTGCCACTGATGCTCAGTAAAATGGAGTTTAACCTGCCGGAAAAAGTGCACAAAAGTAAGTTACAGCAGCGTTATCTTAATAGCCTTAACTGGATACTATCGAGACCAAAAACCTCCGGTGTTATCGCATTAATTCTGCTTGGCTCTACCGGATTACCACTATCAATGGTGAAACAAGATCAATCTGATGGCGAAGGCAACAACCGCCTTTACATCAATTACCAGGTTGAGGGGCGCCATAGCCTAGATGTCACCGAGAAGATGATCGATAAAATGGAGGATTATCTGTACGCCAACCAAGACAAATTCTACATCGACTCGGTTTATAGCTACTTTTCTGCAGACAGAGGTCAATCGACCTTACTGCTAAAAGAAGATATAGAGATTGATATGAAAGCCTTGAAAAAGATGATCCGGGAAGGGTTTCCAAAATTTGCTATCGCGAAACCGCAGTTTGGTTGGGGCGGAGAAAACAACGGCATTCGCATCTCGTTGACTGGCCGTTCGACCTCTGAGCTCATCCATATCAGCGAGCAAGTGATCCCACTGCTTAGTGCTGTTGAAGGGCTGACTGATGTGCGTTCAGAGCTTAGCGGCGCGCAACAAGAGGTGGTGATCAGAATTGATCGTGAAATGGCGGCAAGGCTGGATCTCAAACTAAATGAAGTGGCATCAAGTATCTCTATGGCACTGCGAGGTTCTCAACTGCGCTCATTCCGTCATGATCCAAATGGCGAACTTCGTATAGAGATGGCCTATGAGCAACAATGGCGTTTGTCACTAGAAAAGCTGAAACAGCTGCCGATCATCCGTATCGACAATCGTGTTTATACGCTAGACAGTCTGGCGAATATCGAGATCCAGCCTAGGTTTGACACTATTCGCCATTACGATAGACAAACTGCGCTGTCGATTGGTGCCAACCTCGATGATCTCACCACCGAAGAGGCGCAAGAGAAGATCACCCAAGTCATGGAGACGATTAACTTTCCTTCTGGCTACGGCTATTCGTTACGTGGGGGATTCCAAAAGCAAGATGAAGATGAGGCGGTCATGGCAACCAACATGATTCTAGCTATCGCAATGATCTATATCGTGATGGCAGCATTGTTTGAGTCGCTGCTACTACCAACGGCCATTATCACCTCAATTCTCTTTTCGATTACCGGGGTATTTTGGGCGCTGCTATTTACCGGTACTCCGATGTCGATAATGGCAATGATAGGGATCTTGATTTTAATAGGGATTGTGGTCAACAACGGCATAGTATTAGTCGACCAAATAAACCAGCTTAACCCTGAACTCGATAAGCTGTCAGAAACCATCAGTCGAGTGTGTAATACCCGATTACGACCTGTATTAATGACGGTGGGCACCACAGTATTAGGTTTGGTTCCGTTAGCAATGGGTGATACTCAGCTCGGTGGTGGCGGCCCGTCATACTCACCGATGGCCATTGCGATTATTGGTGGACTGACGTTCTCTACTGTTACCAGTTTATACCTGGTACCACTGTGTTATCAGGCGCTATATAGAATGCGTCATCAATCGGCCATTCGCCTTGGTCAAGCAGATCGTTTTTCTCGCCGAGTACTACCTTGGGCGAGCTAAGTTAGTGAAACTACCACCGAACCCTTTTGGGTTCGGTTTTTTCTGGCAAATTTAGCTTAGGCCGTAATGTTGATAAAATAATGGATATGGTTAATACCAATCGTTTACTGTTTTCCCCATTCCCTCGCAATATCCCCAGATTCAATAACAAGTCCACAGTTTCAAAAAACTAATGTATAAGCATGCTACCTTGCCATATTGTCAAGGGACAAAAGCCAACACTTACGCCACAAACGCAACAAAACACAGCCAATAGCCACGTAAAAATAACAAATTCCGATGTAATCGATTAATAAAGCAGCTAACAAATCAGTTACTTTGAGTGTCACAAACTGATACAGGCAAAGTATGCCATAGATCACAAAACTCACATAAATAGTCCTTATAATCACGCTCGTTAATAGTGAGTTATGCCAAAAATAAACCTATTAACAGTTTAAGAAGTTTTTTGACTTCTTGGGGTCTAAACAAATATAAGAGAATGGATATGCTAAACAAAAAATTAATAGCAGTAGTTATCGCATCAACCTTAGGGCTAACAGCATGTAGTTCTGATGACGATGACAACAAAGTCAGTGCAGTTGAGGTGGATCTTCGAATTCTTGAAACCTCAGATCTACACACCAATATCATGGATTTTAACTATTACAGCGGTAAAGAAGATCCTACAATCGGTTTAGCCAGAGCTGCTAGCCTAATCAGCCAAGCTCGTGCTGAAACAGCTAACTCAGTATTGGTTGATAACGGTGATTTACTGCAGGGTAGTCCAATGGGCGATTATATTGCCAGTACGGGTCTAAGCGATACTCACCCAGCCTATAAAGCGATGAATACCTTAGATTACGTTGTCGGGAATATTGGTAACCACGAGTTTAACTATGGCTTAGAATTCTTAGAAAAAGCCATTGCTGGTGCGAATTTCCCTTACATTAACGCTAACGTTATCTGTGCCAACAAAGATGGCTGTTGGAATGAGGTAGAATTTGCAGACAACATGTTCACGCCATACATCATTACAGACAAAGTGGTTGTAGATAGCAATGGTAATGAGCATACAATCAAAATCGGTTACATCGGTTTTGTTCCGCCGCAAATTCTGCAATGGGATAAAGCAAATTTAGACGGTGAAGTTGAAGTGCTAGGCATTACTCAAGCAGCCAGAAAATTCATCCCACAAATGAAAGCTGAAGGTGCTGATGTCATTATCGCCATTCCGCATTCGGGTATTGGTTCATCAGATAACCCTGGTGATGCTTGGGCAGAGAATGCGACTTACGCACTAACTCACGTTGAAGACATTAATGCCATCATGTTTGGCCATAGCCACTCGGTTTTCCCTGATGCTAAATATGCTGATCTGCCAAATACTGACGTTGAAAAGGGGCTTTTGAACGGCGTACCTGCTGTTATGCCTGGTCGTTGGGGTGACAACTTAGGTATTGTTGACCTTAAACTTCGCAAAGAAGACGGTAAATGGAATGTTTACCATGAAGAGTCACAAACTGAAGCGCGCCCTGTTTACGATACCGCAAATAAAGAAGAGTTAGTTACTGGTGAGCAATCAATCCGTGACGCAGTAGAACTTGAGCACCAAGGTACCTTAGAGTTTGTTAACCAGCCTATTGGCGTGGCAACAGCGGACATGTACAGCTTCCTGACATTGGTTCAAGATGACCCAACGGTTCAGATTGTTTCTGACGCTCAAATAGCAAAAGTAACCCAGCAAATTCAAGCTGGTACTGATGAAGAGCTGAAGAAACTGCCAGTATTGTCAGCATCGGCACCATTTAAAGCTGGTGGTCGTTATGAAGAGGGTGATGCAAGTCAATTCGTGATGGTTGAAGCGGGCGAGCTAACTTACAGTAACGCGGCGGATCTTTACTTGTACCCAAACACTATGGTCGCTGTTAAAGCTACCGGTGCTGAGCTACAAGACTGGCTAGAGTGTAGTGCAAATCAATTTAACCAAATTGACCCAACAAGCACTGCGCCACAAAACCTTATTAACCGTGCCGGTCACCCAACCTATAACTTCGACGTTATCGATGGCTTAACTTACAAAGTTGATGTCACTCAACCATCTAAGTTTGATCGTGACTGTGCCGTGGTAAATGCAGCTGCTAACCGTATTGTCGATTTAACCTACACAGATAGTGATGGCAAAGTCTTCACTGGTGCTGAACTAAGTGGCAAAGAGTTTGTTGTTGCATCAAATAACTATCGAGCCTTTGGTGGCGCATTTGCTGGAACTGGTCCTGATCACGTAGTGCTGGAACTTCCTGATGAGAACCGTGAAGCGCTATCTCAGTACATCACCGCTGAATCTCAACCTGACGGTTCAGGTGGATACGACAGCGCAGTTGATCCTTCAGCTGATTACAACTGGGATTTCAAAACCATCACCACTAACGTAACACTTGATGTTCGCTTTGAAACTCAAGACAGTGAACTTGCTGATACATTCATCAAAGAAAACCAACAGCGTACCATGGTTAAGCTTGCTAAAGATGACAGCACTGTTGCTGGTTTTGCTATTTACAGCATAGACTTAACTAAAGAGCCTACTGCCAAATAATCGCTAGTAACTAAGTTTTAACCCACTAAAAAGGCTTCTAAATGGAGTAATGCCGATCATTTAGTATGAAAATGATCGGTTGACTGCTCTACTCAGTCGTTCAGAATCCGAGTTCTGTTTCAGGATTCGGATTTTTTATGCTCGTCTCACAAGCCCTAGATATCAT
>NZ_JBFRMK010000179.1:0-18155 GCF_041470405.1 Shewanella sp. 10N.286.45.A1 | reverse complement strand
AGCGTCAGTTTTTGAGTCTAGCTGGCTATTCTCTACGGTATCACTTTGAGGTGATTCAGCATTGGCTGTTGTTTGTGCCTTTTTGGCCTTAGCTTTGGCAACAGCAGCGGCGATACGAGCTTTCTTAATGTTTTCTGCAGACTGCGGAGCGTCAGTTTGCGAGGTTAACTCGCTAGGAATTTCTTCATTAGCCTCAACTACATCTGTGTGTTGATGGTTGCCGGCATTACTGGTCTGAGCTTGCTTTTTAGCTTTAGCGCGCGCGATAGCTGCAGCTACTTTAGCCTTTTTATCGTCGACTGCAGTATTGCTTGGTTCAACAATAAGCGCTGAATCAGCAGGATTGGCCTGTTGTGCTTTTTTCGCTTTTGCTCTTGCAATCGCGGCATTTATTTTAGCTTTTTTGTCATCAACTACATCGTTTGTTTCAGTCGATGTGGTCGTTGTTTCTGACGATAATGACTTTTTAGCTTTTGCACGTGCAATTGCTGCTGCAACTTGTGCTTTCTTGTCTTGAGCTGGTTCAGGAGAAATATTGTCGGCAGATGACTCGGCAGCCTTCTTGGCTTTGATCCGTGCCATTGCTTCCGCTACAGCATTCTTATCAGTGCCAGTCATATTACTCTTACGACGTTCGGCGGCTTCTTTAGCTTTGTTCTCACGAGCGAGCTTTTCATCTTCCAAGCGTTGCTGTCTTGCATCAAAGCGCTGTTTAGCATAATCAGCTTGTTTCTTTTCTTCTGACTCTGTACGAAGCGCTGATTTTGCGACCCGGTAATATTCAACCAATGGGATATCACTAGGGCAAACATAGCTACAACAACCACACTCAATACAATCACTGAGATTGAAGCTGGCCGCTTTATCATATTCTTGTGCCTGGGCATGCCAAAATAGTTGTTGTGGCAGAAGTAAGGCAGGGCAGGCCACGGCACACTCTCCACAGCGAATACATGGCATTTCTGGTTGTTCAGGTGCTATCTCTTCACCGCTTGGCAATAAAATACAGTTAGTGCCTTTAAGTACTGGTGCAGAGACGTCAGGCAATGAATGTCCCATCATTGGGCCGCCTATAATAACTTTGTCCTGTTCAAGTCTGCCTTTAAAGCCTTTGGTTTGCAGTATATGGTCGATGGGTGTGCCGATCCGAATCCAATAGTTACCTGGGCTTTCACTATTTTGCCCTGTAACCGTGACAACTCTTGAAATTAGTGGCTGGCCGTTAATCACCGCATCTTGAATTGCGTAAGCCGTTCCCACATTTTGAACCAGCATACCGAGTTGTGCCGGAATTGCGCCTGATGGCACCTCTTGGCCAGTCAGGATCTGGATTAATTGCTTTTCTCCACCTGAAGGGTATTTAGTTGGTACGCTAGTTATTCGAGTTTTATCGCTAGACAGTTCACTTCGATTTAATGAATGCTGCATCGCTTCTATTGCTTCAGGCTTGTTATCTTCTATGGCGATAATGATACGCTTTGGTGTCAATAGGCGTTCAATGATCGCGATGCCTGAAATAACTTCATCGCTGTGCTCTTGCATCAGTCTATCGTCAGAGGTGATATAGGGCTCACACTCGATGCCATTGATGATCACAAGTTCAATATCGCTAGCGGGTCGCAGTTTTATATGAGTGGGGAACGCCGCGCCTCCAAGACCAGCAATGCCTGCGTCTTGTATTTTTTTTAAGATCTGTTGATTATCTAACGCCGAAACGTCACTGATCTTGGTTTCAGCTGCTTCATCCTTGCCATCGGCGATCAATATACAGCTTAACACTGGTAAACCTGACGCATGATTACTCGCCATAGGCTTTATCGCTGTAATCGTTCCGGATGTAGGCGCGTGCACAGGACAATGAGCAAAGCTTGTTCCTTCTGTAAGCGCTTGACCCTTTAGTACGTGTTCGCCAACATTAATGGTAAGCAGAGCACTGTCGCCCACTTGCGGGATCGGAACAATAAATTGCTTGGCCAAAGGCAACGTTTCAATTGCGGTTTTATTGGATAAGGTTTTTAACTCTGGCGGGTGAATACCGCCATGGGAGCGCCAAATGGTTCCTTTATCAATTTGTTCTAATAAAGTTAGCACTGCGGTTCCTCTTGCACTTGTTTCACTGGTATTGCATTTAACTGCCAATCCCACGTTTTAGTTGTTTGTTCTATCGGTAGCATGTCAATACAATCTACAGGGCAGGGAGCGACGCATAGATCGCATCCTGTGCAATAATCGGTGATTACTGTATGCATCAGCTTACCTGAGCCTAATATGGCATCTACAGGGCATGCCTGAATACATTTAGTACAGCCAATACACTCGTCTTCCCGTATAAACGCGACCTTCTTTACTTGTACTTCTTCTGTTGCTGTTAAAGGTTGGGGATCGACACCGAGCAGATCGGCAATTTTTTCCATGGTAGCGGTGCCACCAGGCGGACATTTATTGATTTGATCGCCGTTGGCAATAGCTTCAGCATAAGGTTTACAACCTGGGTAACCACATTGTCCACACTGGGTTTGAGGTAATAAGGCTTCAACTTGATCGACTAACGGATCACCTTCTACTTTAAATTTTTCTGCGGCAAATCCAAGCAAGACACCAAAGACAAGGGCGAGTATCGTGAGGACAACAATTGCAATAACAATACCTGACATGTTTATTTAACCAATCCTGTAAAGCCCATAAATGCGAGAGACATAAGACCTGCGGTAACCATGGCGATAGCACCGCCTTTAAATGGAGTTGGAACATCTGCAGCAGCAAGCCGTTCACGCATGGCGGAAAACAGGATAAGCACTAAAGAAAACCCTACTGCTGCGCCAAAGCCAAAAATTGCCGACTCTAAAAAGTTATGGTCTTCATTAATATTAAGTAGTGCCACACCTAGTACTGCACAGTTTGTCGTAATCAGTGGCAGATAAATTCCTAATGCGCGATGTAAAGATGCGCTGGTTTTCTGTACTAACATTTCAGTAAATTGAACGACGACAGCAATGACTAGAATAAAGCTCATTGTTCTGAGGTAGCCGAGATCAAACGGCAGCAGAAGGTACTGGTTTACGAGGTAGCTGAGAATAGAAGCCAAGGTCAGCACGAAAGTGGTCGCCATTGACATACCAATAGCCGACTCAAGTTTGCTTGATACTCCCATAAAGGGACATAGACCTAGGAATTTAACTAGTACAAAGTTATTGACCAGCACGGTGCCAACCAATAACAGGAGATATTCACTCATCTCAATTCATTATTTAGACAATATTACCGCTATTATCGGCTTTTCCGGCGCTATAAACAACACAAAGAAAGCAGGGACAAATGAATTTGGTTTCTAGTGAGTGAATTTAGAGCACCAATTGTGGCTTTTCACTGTTACTTACTGTTAATAAAGGGGTTGGTTTGGCGATGTAGTAGCCTTGAAGGCCATCCATTAACAAATGCTCCATCGCTAATTTCTCTTCTTGGTTTTCGACCCCAGTGGCGATCACTCGGATAGTGAGCTTTCTTGCTATATCAATAATCATTTTGACGAAGAATTGATTGTGGGAGTCAGAATTTATTCCTTGGGTATAGCTGCCGTCCAATTTAATAAAGTCTGGTCGTACATCTTTGAAAAACTTAAAAGAGGTGAAGCCTAGGCCAAATCGTTCAATAGATACACGTGCACCTACACTGTGGACTTCATTGATAAAGTGGTAAGTTGCGGACAAGTTTGTCTGCATCCCTGACTCATTGACTTCAAAAACTAACCTTGCTGCTAAGTGACGTTGACGACCCAACACATTTTTAAGCCAAGCAACAAAATTTTCTTGGTTTGCTGACGATGCCGATATATTTATACCAAATAAACCAGACATTGATGGTGTTTCATTGAGCATGCTTAAGGTCTTTAGAATGACGAGTTTGTCGAGCTCCTCGCTCATTCCATGGCGTTCAGCCATGGCGATTACGGTTGCCGTTGGAAGGAACTTGCCTTGGTCATTATAAAATCGAGATAGCAGCTCTCGGTATGATTCGACATCGTTTCTGCAGGGGCGGATAGGCTGGGCATAAAATTTTATCGCTTTACGTTTAACAATATCATCTATCGCGACTTTCCAGCGGCTATCACCAAATAACTCATCGCCAGTCAGTTTCTGTAATACATGTACACTGTTAGGCCCTAATGTTTGAGCAATACTCACGGCGGTATCAGCAAGGGTCATTAAAGATACCGGATCACTATCCTGTAAGTAGGGACACAAACCTATATAGGCAACTGAATCAGTACCTAAACTTTGCTGATAATCATCGAATGCACTCTTTACCTGCTCAATTATACTTGTGCCATCTTTAAGCGTGACATCCGGCAGTATGAGTGCAAAATCCGCTGTTGAGATCCGATAACAATAAGCATTCGGAGATTTAACTAACGATTTTCTAATGTGATTTGCAATTCTGGTTAAGTAATCGTCACCAGCCTCACGACCATGTAATTGGTTTATGGCACCAAGCTCTGTGGCTTTTACCATGGCAAGAACACCGAATTGTTGGCTATTAGGGGAGCAGATATCATTGAGTTTTTCTGTGAATTTAGCGCGGGTGCCGAAACCAGTAATAGGATCTTGAAATGCTGCTCTTGATAGTTTTTCATTGGACTCATTGAGCTTATCTATTTCGGCTTTTAAATCATGCTGACATGACTCAATCGCTGCTGCTAAAGGCTTGAATTCGCCTTTTAACTTAGATTTTTGTATCGAGTGAAAAGTAAAACTAGGCAGCTCTTCTATGATTTTTGCGCCATATTGAATTTTCTTTGTTTGGCGGTAAGTGAGTAGTAGTGTAAATAAACTGATAAACAGAAATGTGCCCCAAATGAGCATCAGTTGCAGTTTAAACTGTTCAACGATTTCTGAAAAAGTGTTTCCTATGGAAAGTTTTACTTGTAAGCGCCCATTTGTTAAAGATTGGGTATAGGGGATATCGACGTCAAAGAAGTTACTTGTTATATCGTCATTTTTAAAAAGTAATTGACCTTTAGTGTAACTATTATCGCTATCATTGCTGTCTATATATTGAAAAAATTGAAAAGAGAACTGCTGGTCTAAATCCTGATATAAATCCTTACCATCGCCCTGCCAAATGCTCTTTGCTGCAATGCTGGTGGTGTATTGTGCGAGTACTTCTTCGCTGTTTTTTTCTATGTCAGCTCGATTGATTGAGTATGTGATAAACGTAAGCACGCAAAAAATGGATACTAAAAATAGCTGATAATATCGGAAACTAGTCATATTGAGTCCATTCACATTTATAGAAGACGGTGATACTGCTAAAAGATTTATCAAAGGCCATTATAAACATGTTTTAAATTTATTATCAGTCGCTTTACTTGAGGAATTTTAATTGGAGATAATCTTTGCTGAAATGCTGAAATGCTGAAATGCTGAAATGCTGAAATGCTGAAATGCTGAAATGCTGAAATGCTGAAATGCTGAAATGCTGAAATGCGGTTGGCTCCCCAGACTGGACTCGAACCAGTGACATACGGATTAACAGTCCGCCGTTCTACCAACTGAACTACAGGGGAATCGTTTGTTACCTATAACACGCTTTGTTAGATTGGCTCCCCAGACTGGACTCGAACCAGTGACATACGGATTAACAGTCCGCCGTTCTACCAACTGAACTACAGGGGAATCGAATAAATCTAACTATAAATAAAGTGGCTCCCCAGACTGGACTCGAACCAGTGACATACGGATTAACAGTCCGCCGTTCTACCAACTGAACTACAGGGGAATCGCATTTTACTTATATTTTGATAAAAAATTGGCTCCCCAGACTGGACTCGAACCAGTGACATACGGATTAACAGTCCGCCGTTCTACCAACTGAACTACAGGGGAATTACATTTTTATCAATATTTAGCTGTTTATATAAAAGTGGCTCCCCAGACTGGACTCGAACCAGTGACATACGGATTAACAGTCCGCCGTTCTACCAACTGAACTACAGGGGAATTGCTCTTTTATACATACATACAGATAAATATCTGATTAACTTAAACTTTGGCTCCCCAGACTGGACTCGAACCAGTGACATACGGATTAACAGTCCGCCGTTCTACCAACTGAACTACAGGGGAATCGAATAAGTTACGTCTCGTTGAAGACGGAGCGCATATTAAATCGCTCTTACAACTGAGTCAACTCGACAACGGAAAAAAAGTGGATTTATAGGGTTAAGTGTTCAGCAAATGCGCATCATGGTGACGAATGCACCATATTTTACATTAAGTGGGCAGTTAGAGTGCAAGTATATGAGTTAATCGTAGTTTTAGATTGGTTACTAGCAATATCGAGTCAAAGAGTGCTGGTAGTGTTGTCGGTGCAATAATTTCATATGTAATAAAATTACAAAATCTTTTCTCGCCATACTAAAGTAGCACTACTGGTTAAAAGTCCCGCTATAGCAAGGCTTACATGAGTTATCCACTAAATCTGTGGATAAGCCTGTGGGTTAAGTCAAAAAATCTGTTGCAAACGCCTATGAATAGGGGCTTGAGGTTAAAATGCACAATTTTGCTAGGATTTTTTTTTATTGTTTAAAAACATATTGATGCAAAAATCAACAGTTAATTTATGCACCTTCTCAAATTGTTGCTAATTTGTAACTGCCTAATGTAGCTGGATTGTGAATTAAAACGCCATTTTTAGGCTAGTGTAGAGCAAGGAGGCAAGCTAAGTCTTTGATTGTTTATATGTCACAAACTTTCACAGCAATAAACAGAAGTTGTCATCTTTATTTGTTATAGCAATCGATTTTTAGTCTCGGGCATAAGTTTTGATTGTGTAAGGAGCAAGGCAAGGGCTAGGTTATCCTTTTCGTTAATAATGAATTAAATATCGAGACTCAACATAATTTTCCAGCTTTGCCCCATCTTAATGATCAAATAGGGTAAAATACGCCCAAGAAAAACGAGGAAGCTTAACTTAGTGTCTGAATCTGTATTTCAATTGGAATCCCAGTACAAACCTGCAGGTGATCAGCCTACAGCCATTAATCAACTAGTTGATGGATTAGAGTCAGGTTTGGCTAGCCAAACCCTGTTAGGAGTCACTGGCTCTGGCAAAACCTTTACGATTGCTAATGTAATAGAAAAAATGTCGCGTCCCACCATCATAATGGCACCTAATAAGACGTTGGCAGCACAGCTGTATGGGGAAATGAAGGAATTTTTCCCCCATAATGCTGTTGAGTATTTCGTTTCTTATTACGATTATTACCAACCTGAAGCCTATGTGCCTTCGACAGGGACCTTTATTGAGAAAGATGCCTCCGTCAATGCACATATTGAGCAAATGCGTTTGTCGGCCACCAAAGCATTGTTAGAGCGAAAAGATGTGGTGTTAATCGCATCAGTATCTGCTATCTATGGTTTGGGCGATCCTAAGTCCTATATGAAAATGTTATTGCACCTTAGAGAAGGCGCAATAATGGATCAACGCGATATGCTCAAACGACTCAGCGAACTGCAATATACTCGCAATGATATCGAACTACAGCGTGGTACGTACCGTGTTCGTGGTGAAGTGATCGATGTGTTCCCTGCCGATTCAGACAAACATGCTATAAGAGTAGAGCTTTTTGATGATGAAATAGAACGCTTAAGTTTGTTCGACCCATTGACTGGCCACATTATTAAGCGTATTGCGCGTATAACTGTTTATCCAAAGAGTCACTATGTAACACCGCGTGAATCGATAATGGCGGCAACAGAAGATATAAAAGAGGAGCTTCGCGAACGTAAAAAGCAGTTATTAGACCTAAATAAACTGATAGAAGAGCAGCGTATCACTGAGCGGGTACAATATGATGTCGAAATGATGACGGAGCTGGGCTATTGCTCTGGTATCGAGAACTACTCTCGCTATCTCTCCGGGCGAGCCCCTGGTGATGGGCCACCAACATTACTTGATTACCTGCCTGAAGATGGTTTATTGATCATCGATGAGTCACACGTCACGGTGCCTCAAATTGGCGCTATGTACAAAGGCGACCGTTCGCGAAAGATGAACTTAGTTGAGTATGGGTTTCGTTTACCGTCAGCGCTGGACAACAGACCATTAAAGTTTGAAGAGTTTGAGGCATTAATGCCACAAAGCATTTTTGTTTCAGCGACTCCTAGTGACTACGAAATTGATAAATCTGAGGGTCAGATAGCAGAGCAAGTTGTTAGGCCTACAGGTCTGCTAGATCCTGAGATTGAAGTCAGGCCGGTTGGTATACAGGTCGATGATCTGCTGTCTGAGATTGGCAAACGCGTAGCAGTCAACGAGCGGGTGCTAGTGACTACCTTGACGAAGAGAATGTCTGAAGACCTTTCTGAATACTTGGATGAGCATGGCGTAAAAGTAAGGTATTTGCACTCAGACATCGATACCGTTGAACGCGTTGAAATCATTCGCGACCTTAGACTGGGTGTATTTGATGTGCTTATTGGTATTAACTTACTGCGTGAGGGATTGGATATGCCTGAGGTTTCCTTAGTCTGTATTCTTGATGCAGATAAAGAGGGTTTCTTGCGTTCAGAACGTTCTCTTATCCAGACCATAGGGCGAGCTGCACGAAACGTTAACGGTAAAGTTATTCTATATGGTGACCGTATCACTAAGTCTATGGACAAGGCGATTACGGAAACAAACCGCCGTAGGGAGATGCAACATCAGTACAATCTTGATAATGGCATCACACCTAAAGGAGTGATTAAGCGTATTACCGATGTGATGGATGTGGGTGATAGCGATAATGTGTCGGGCGAGTTAGATAGGGTTGCAGAAAATGGTGCAGAGTACCATGCAAAACCCGCCGATATCAGCCATGAGATCGATAAGCTTGAAAAGCAGATGCATGAACATGCCAAGAACCTTGAGTTTGAAGAGGCTGCAGCAATCAGAGATAGAGTTGGCAGATTACGTGAACAATTTATAAAGGCGTAACGGAAGCTCAATTGGGAATTTAATCGAATAGGAGACTGAGGTCTCCTATTTTTATCGATTACTTTTCACTTGATTAAAGCCATAAAGACACGCTAAGCAGATAAAACCGCTTACTACGCCTATTAAGTGTGCTTCAGTAGCAACACGCGCACCGATGAGGGATGACACTTCTTGGCTGGCACCAAAGGATTGCTCATAGGTCACTTTTAAAATCACCCCAAGCGTTAATAAGTAACCCATTTTAAGCCCTTTGCAGATATCTTGCACCGCACCATAAACAAAAAGCCCATGTAACAACCCACTCAGGCCAACGTAACCTAGGGTGTTTGGAAAGAATATGAGTAATCCAAAGCCTTGCATTAAACCTAAGCTTAACACTAAAAGAGCGATTGTTTTGGCACTGTAATGTTGCTCAAACAGTAACACTATTACCCACAAACCCGCCAAATTCATGGCTAAATGCCAGATATTGGTATGTAGGAAATTACCACTTAATAACCGCCACCATTGTCCTTCTAAAATGAGTTCTCGTCTATAGGCTAAAGCGTCATCTAAGCCTAGCGCGAATAGCAGAACGCAAAGCACGCTAATTAAAGTGACCACAAAATAGCGGCTATTGATCATTGGCATTATTTTGCGCATTTCGCGGTTAGCTGTGCTTGAATGGCCGTCGAATTTGTTAAATACTCATCGAGTCCGCGTTGACGCAATATACACGCTGGGCATGTACCACAACCGTCTCCTTTTAAACCGTTATAGCAGGTTAATGTTTGATGACGAACTAACTCCAGGCTATCGTATTTATCTGCAAGCGCCCAGGTTTCCGCTTTATTAAGCCACATTAATGGGGTGCTGATGGTGAGTTGTTTATCCATCCCTTGGACCAGTGCTGTTTGCATTGACTTTATGAATTCGTCTCGACAATCTGGGTAGCCAGAGAAGTCTGTTTCACAAACCCCTGTAATAATAACGTCGGCATTTACTTGGTATGCGTAGATCCCAGCGAGAGTGAGAAATAAAATATTTCGGCCTGGAACAAACGTATTGGGGATTGCGTTGCCGTCTTTATTATCCTCGATTGGGATATCGCGGGTGAGAGCTGAAACTGTTAGATCATTTAAGATCCCAACATCTAGTACCTGATGACTTTTAGCACCTAACTTAGAAGATAACTCTCTGGCTATCTCTATCTCTTGCCTATGCCTTTGGCCGTAATCGAAAGTCACGCAATGAACTTCATCATATTGGGTGAGTGCTTGAATGAGACAGGTCGTGGAATCTTGGCCACCAGAAAATACGACAATAGCTTTTGACATAATAATAGAACTTCAATTTATATGGAGATGAGAGGCGATAGTTTAACGCAGCGCGGTTTGCATTTAAACTACTTGCTACACAGTTAAAAATCCTCTATAAATGCCGCCCTGCTGAACTCGAGGAAAAGATGATGAACTACCCAGTCAATGAAGTGTTTGAAACCATACAAGGTGAAGGCTATTTTACCGGTGTACCGGCTATTTTTGTAAGGCTTCAAGGTTGTCCTGTTGGCTGCGCTTGGTGTGATACCAAACACACCTGGGACGTTATTGAGGCAAATCGAGTCGCACCTGAGTTAGTGATCCAAGTTGACGGAACAATAGGGCGCTGGTCTGAGTTAACTAGCGAGCAATTGGTTAACGCTTTTAAAGACAAGGGATTTACGGCTAAACATATCGTGATAACTGGCGGTGAGCCTTGCATGTACGACCTGTCTGATATGACTCGTTACTTACATCAAAACGGCTATCAGACACAGATAGAAACCAGTGGCACCTTTGAGGTGGCATGTGACAGCGCAACCTGGGTTACGGTCTCACCTAAAATTAACATGAAAGGTGGTTATAAGGTACTTGCACAAGCACTTGAGCGAGCTAATGAAATTAAGCATCCTATTGCCACAAGCAATCATATCGATGAACTCGATGCTCTCTTAGCCGATATTGACTTAGCCGATAAGACCATCTGCTTACAACCTATTAGCCAAAAGCCAAGAGCGACTGAACTTGCGATGAAGACTTGTATTGATAGAAATTGGCGCCTTTCAATTCAAACTCATAAATATTTAGATATAGATTAGCCGCGAAGTTAGTATTATTGGATTTCCGTTAACGGTATTAATCCGTTGAGAATGCTACAAAATACAGCCCTTGTGAGTAACACTCAGCAAGGGCTTTTTTATGCTTATTACTTATTTAGCTGCCGGACAATTAAGTACGCTTGTTTCACTGAAGTGGGCTAGGGCATTGTTATAGGGCGTCAAATCGCCGATATTGTCTGTAATCCATTGAGCATCGTAATAGGTGTCAAGGTAACGCTCGCCAGAGTCACAAATTAAGGTCACAATTGATCCTGTCTCTCCTCTCTCTGCCATCTCTGATGCGAGCTGCAGGGCGCCGTAAAGGTTTGTTCCTGTCGATGGGCCAGTTTTACGTCCGATAATTTTTTCTAGCCAGTTTATGGTAGCCAAAGATGCAGGATCTGGGATTTTTCGCATCTCATCGACAACGCCGGGTATAAAAGAGGGTTCAACTCTTGGGCGGCCGATGCCTTCAATTTTACTGCCATTTGTGCAGGTGATATCAGCGTTACCTGTATTAAAGTAATCAAAAAATACTGAGTTTTCAGGGTCAACAACGCACAGCTTAGTTGCTAGTCGTTGATAGCGAATATAGCGTCCAATTGTCGCTGATGTGCCACCGGTACCAGGGCTCATAACAACCCATGATGGGATAGAGTGTTGTTCTCTTTCCATTTGATTAAAAATGGAGTTGGCAATGTTATTGTTACCACGCCAATCGGTAGCACGCTCAGCGTAAGTAAACTGATCCATATAATGGCCGTCTAACTCCTTGGCTAAACGTTCTGATTCAGCGTAGATCTTACTTGAATGATCGACAAAGTGGCATTGGCCACCGTAGAACTCTATTTGCTGTATTTTTTTCTTTGCGGTACTGCTTGGCATGACGGCAATAAAAGGCAGTCCAAGTAGGCGGGCAAAGTAGGCTTCTGATACAGCTGTGCTGCCTGAAGATGATTCGATTACTGTGGTGTTCTCTTTGATCCAGCCATTACATAGAGCGTAAAGAAAAAGCGAACGAGCGAGTCTATGTTTCAAACTACCAGTAGGGTGGGTGCTTTCATCTTTAAGGTAAATATCAATGCCACTCAAATTGGGAGTATCAAGTTTTATTAGATGAGTGTCTGCACTTCGTTGAAAGTCTGCATCGATTTTTTCGATGGCTTGATTTACCCAAGAACTAGTCACAATAAGGCCTTTGATGTTGATCAGAAAGCTAAATCATAGTGAAATTAAGGGCACAATGGTAGAGACAATAACAGATAATAATCAGAAGTTTAGAACTGTAACAATAGCTCATAACTTGATTAACTTTGAAGTTACAAATGAACGCTGTTGAGTATTTTTAAATTAACGGAGAAAGATGTTGAGCAAGAATTCACGTCGAATAGATATAGAAAGAGAGTTAAGAAGTGGTGGAGGGAGAAGGATTCGAACCTTCGAAGGCTGAGCCATCAGATTTACAATCTGGTCCCTTTGGCCACTCGGGAACCCCTCCACATTTTCTTACTTTTTACTGCACACAATATTGGCCTACTGTGTTTATTACATTTCAATTTGTCGATAGAAGTGGTGGAGGGAGAAGGATTCGAACCTTCGAAGGCTGAGCCGTCAGATTTACAATCTGATCCCTTTGGCCACTCGGGAACCCCTCCACATATCTCTTTCTACAAATTGTGCGCAAATGGTGGAGGGAGAAGGATTCGAACCTTCGAAGGCTGAGCCGTCAGATTTACAATCTGATCCCTTTGGCCACTCGGGAACCCCTCCTCAATTGCGGCGGCAATAGTAGTCAGAATTTTTTCTCATGTAAAGCTTAAATTTAAAATAATTACTAAAGTAATCTGCTAAGTGGTCGATTAACTATCAACAGGTTGTTTTATCGGTTTTTTTTTATGCAAATAGCGCATTATGCAAGCAGTTAGCCCCTTAGTTAACGAATTACAATTAGGCTCGCGTCTCAACAGTGCTGTTGAGTCGAATCGCCGCGGTGAGTTTGCTTTATTGCTATCACTGTTGTCTGTAGATGCTCGTGATATGGCTCAATTTCAGACTCCAGAGTTCAAACAAGAAGATTTGCGTACCAAATTTGAACTAGGGGGAAGTCAGCCTTTGATAAAACGGCTTTCGACTGACTCTCCAGTGACGAATAACAGCACAGCATTTCAAAATGGTGGCGTGACAGCTTTTAGATTGAATAATGCAATGGATGAAGAGGCTCTTGTGATCCGTGGTAATGAGCAACTGGACATGGAAGAAGTATTAGCTAACTGTGATAACCATACACGTAATCGATACCAGAATATTGCGATTGAACAGAGCGTAAAATCAACGCACTTCGTTGACCAGTTGGTAATGCAGCGACAAATGAGTGAATTAATTGCTCAAGCTTGAGAATGATCCCTTTGTTACACTCTAAGCTGATATATAATTAAGTCATAATTATTAGTTTGGGAATTGGTTAACATGAAAAATATTCAAAAAGCGCAGTCTGATTTAGTTAATGATACGTGTAATGATTGTGGTAGCTTTGTTGATGTTGGCGCTGTAATTGATGAGCACGACACCATTTTAGAGCTTACACTTGCCGGCGAAAATGCGTCGACTTTAGCGAATGAGTTGGCTGAAAAAGCGAAAAACCGTTTCGAAGAGGTCGGTAGTGTCGTTACAACTCACGGTGATGAGCTTATATTAACGCTAACATTCTCATTTAGTGCAGAAAAAATGATCTTTCAATTAGAGAATAGTTTGTAACTTAAGGCAGTAATTGTTGCTGCTGTAACGGCTTTTCGTGTATCTTAATGCACTATAAAAAATATAATTTAGGGTTTGGTGCGAAGACGTCAAACCATTTGGTAGACCATTTGTTTACCGCTTTTTAGGATATCGAGTGAAGAAACATAGATACCAGAAATTGTTAGAACAAATTGTTAACTCAGAGGCTAAGCAATGTGGCGATTTTTCTGCCACTGCTAAATTGGCTGCTGAGTTGCTTTTAGAACAGCTCGCTGTATCTCGAGTTGTTGTTTCTGGTTTAAATGAAGAATCAAATATTCTTGAAAATGTATTTAGCACATCAATCTCTGCAGACGTTTCACGCCCATTGCCATCTCATTGCCCCACTTTTGTAGAAGAGCTTAGGGTTAATCGCCATATCGCATCCGACTGCTGTATATCAGATCCGCGGCTAGTTGAACTTAATCCTTTCTATCGTCAACAGAACATAACAGCAGCTTTAGAAGTTGCTATACGGATTAATGGTCACCTAGAGGGAATATTGAGCTTAGAACGCAATAGCGAACTATTGCCATGGCAAGAATCTGAAATACAGTTAGCGTCTCAAGTTGCTGATCAGCTTGCGCTGACATTAGCGACTAAATACGCTTACGATAAAGACGAACGGTTAAAATTATTTTTGTCTGCAACGGAACAGTCAGATCAAATAATGATGGTGGTAAACCTCGCATCATCAACGATTGAATACGTTAATAACGCGCATTTTGTATTAACCCAAATACCCAAAGACCAGATCATTGGTCGGCCAGTACAAGATTTAGAATTCTTTAAACAATTCCCAGAAGAAGCTGAAATTGTGCTGAGTAAAGCGAAAGCAGGGGAAAGCTCTGAAGAAGAGATTAAACTTGTTCGTCGCGATGGAACTGACTATTGGGTGAGGCTCTCTGTTAAACGCTTCATCTCAGAAAGAGGCAATCACTTTGCTTTAATCAATGCCGATAACTGTACCGAGCAGCATCAACATCAAAGTGAGTTGGAGCGGTTAGCTTGGCGTTGTGGGTTAACGGGCTTATATAATCGAACTCACTTTGGCAGAGTGTTAGATAGAGCTAAAGAGGGTCATCTCGTTCTTATCGACCTTCGCGGTTTTAAACGCTTTAACGATACCTATGGCCATGCCAATGGCGATTTAATGTTGGTAGAAGTTGCTAGACGTATTAGACATTTCGCAGATATTAATCAGATAGAAGAAATAGCTCGAATTGGTAGTGATGAATTTGCAATATTGATCAATGACTCACGTGACATAGATGTGATCACTACCTTAATCGAGCGTTTATACAATAAATTAGAAGTACCGGTTAGTATTGGTACCGAGCAAATAGAACCGAAACCCGCTTTAGCAGCAGTTGATATTGCCTCTATTGAACAGCTATTCCCAGCACTAACTTGTGCAGATATTGCCCTGCAATATGCAAAAAGTAAGCAGGGTAGTGCCATACAAGTGTTTAACTCTGCTTTGCTGAATGCATTTAAGGATGATGCACAGATAGAGCGTGACTTAGCGGTGGCGATAAAAGGACGTCAGTTCGAGCTGTACTACCAGCCATTAAAAGACTTAAAGAAGCAGGCTTACATAGGTGCAGAAGCCTTGATCCGCTGGCACCATCCAAAAAAGGGTGTGTTATACCCGGGTGCATTTATTGATATTGCTGAGCAAACGGGATTAATCACCGATATCGGTTCATGGGTACTTGAAGCTGCATGTAAACAGTTAAATTTATGGCAGCATCGTCAAATTGATATATCAATGCACGTTAATGTTTCAGCGAGACAATTTTTTAGTGGTACGCTGTTTGAGCAAGTTTGGGAACTAATAGGCCGCTATCGTTTAAAACCTCATAGTTTGATACTGGAAATTACTGAAACCGAGCTAATGGAAGATATACGTTCTGCCACTAATCTGTGCAACGAACTTGCTGAGTTAGGGGTAGGACTAGCCATTGACGATTTTGGCACTGGTTATAGCTCAATGCGTTATCTCAAGCAATTTCCTATCAGTAAGCTTAAAATTGATCGCTCGTTTATATCAGATCTTACTGTTAGCCATGAAAGTCGTGAAATTGTCAGTGCGATTATCGCTATGGCATCAGCTCTCAATATCTCGCTGACAGCAGAAGGGGTTGAAACCAAAGAGCAGGAGCTTTTCTTAGCCGATCATCTATGTCACCAAGCTCAAGGCTTCTTATATAGCCCAGCGCTGAGAGTGTCTGAATTTGGTGAATTTCTAGAAGAGTCGTCAACATCAGTTCATTGATGGATTAATATTTACATACAGCACTGTTTAAACTTCTTTTTACTGCCACAAACACATAGCTCATTTCGTTTTGGATATATAGGGTTATGTTGTACACCTTCGGTGTAATACCAACTACCATTTTCTTTAATAAAATCAGAACTCTCGTGTATGGCATCTAATTGATTATTATCTTTAAACCAAGCTTGAAAAGTCACCTTGCCTCGTAGAGCTGATTCTGACGAAGAGATAACCTCTAAACTAAGCCAATTAGGTTGAGTACCTTCACTTAAGACCTGAGCTGTTAAGCCGCACAGGTGTTGTTGGTGATGAGTTTCAATTAGGTAATCAAAAAGTCCTAAATAAAAAGCAGTAAAGCGCGAGCTCATTAACTGCTCTGGATTAGATGCTTTCACCTTTTTTAAATGTAATGGCTCACAGCAGTGTTTGTAGTCATTCCCTGAGCAACATGGACACTCTGTTACTGGGTCATTGTTTGGATTGGTCATCAAATTTAGGCTTTTCAAAGCTATTTAGGGCAGTAAATTGCCGACCATAATATAGGTTTGATGAAGGCTTAGCATTAAAATAAAAAGAAGCTTCAGCTCTATTGTTAGTATCTACGGTTAAATACCATTTACCATCAGCTTTCTTTTTAGACACTGTGACGAATTTACCCGCAAATTCGCTAACCGGTTCGCCTGCATCGACAGAAGGATGGAAGCGAATAAGGTAGTAGCCAATATCCGTTGCGCTTGAGCCTTCGATGTTTCTTTCGATGACTCTAAAGTCGACCTCTATTTTGGCATTTTTATGCTTTATCTTACCAAAAAAGGTTTTGTACAATTCAACAATATTGTCACGGCCAACGGTGATCTCTTCACCTTGGCTTTCTGGGATATAGCACGCATCCTCAGAGTAAATAGAATGTAATCGGCTAACATCTAATTCATTAAATGCTTCATTGAAGTGATCATAAAGTTCATTCAACGCTTCGTTATCATTAGCGAAAGCGAGGCCTATTGCCGATATATAGAGGCAAATAGCTAGCATTAAATGATTTATAGCTTTTTTAAACATGTATGGCTTCAAAACAGTAATTCCTACCATCACTATAATCGACCCTATGATTGAACAAAAGAATTAGATCTTTACAAAGTGTGTAGATTTAATGTTAAGGCGATTAAGTGAACGAATTCAGTTAAAAAGGTTATTCATAGCACTTGCTTAGACTGGTAGATAAATAACAATAAGATAGAGTGATATTGCTTAGCATAATACAGTGCAGCATTCGTTATATTTGTACTCACTTGAGTCGTGGCTATTTGGATTATGCGTGTTGCTGGAGTAGACTAATTTTAGGTTAACGAGCAGGTAGGAGATAGTGATGCTGGAAGAAGATATGGCAATGTTTATGGATGAGATGTCAGGCGTAACACCGATGAAAAATAATCTCACCAATGCTTCTGTCAATAGTATTAATCCAACTGATTCACAACTACTGCGACGTAAAGAACTTGAAGCCAGTGAATCTTTGCTGAGATTAACGTTAGATGTTAACCAAATCAAAGCGCTTGAACCAGAGCAGGTAATAGGCTTCAAACGCGATGGTGTACAAAGCGCAGTGTTTGACAGGCTCAGCTGCGGTGGTTATAAGATTGCTAACGAAGTTGATATACATCCATTAAAGCTTGCTTTAGCCAGAGAGGTACTGTTTCAGTCGATTGAGCAGGCCATAGATTTGGGGCAGCGAAGTATATTGGTTATTCATGGTAAAGGTGCCAGAAGTAAACCTATTGCAGCCTTGATGAAGTCCTTTACCGTTGCTTGGTTAACTCAAATAGACTCAGTGTTAGCGTTTCACAGTGCAAAACCGCATCATGGTGGAACTGGAGCGCTTTATGTCATGTTAACTAAATCGGCACAAAAGCGAATTGAAACTCAAGAAGTTAATCACAAAGGTGCTAATACGCGCTAATAGAGTGTAGATCTAGCCAAGTTAACATGAGTTCAGAGCCTGTGTCGGATTCT
>NZ_JBFRMK010000178.1:0-7266 GCF_041470405.1 Shewanella sp. 10N.286.45.A1 | reverse complement strand
GCTGTTTAATCTCTTTTCTTAGGGCTAAAAGCTCGGCTCTCTCATCTGAAGTTACGTTAGAACTTTCTAGCTCCTCAACCTTCTGTTTCC
The DNA here is from genome assembly GCF_041470405.1 of Shewanella sp. 10N.286.45.A1. Lineage (NCBI taxonomy): Bacteria > Pseudomonadati > Pseudomonadota > Gammaproteobacteria > Alteromonadales > Shewanellaceae > Shewanella > Shewanella sp. 10N.286.45.A1. The sequence goes on along the minus strand of NZ_JBFRMK010000178.1, from coordinate 7,176 downwards.
AGCTATACTGCAGGTTTGATGATACACCAAGCGCGTCTGCAGCTTGTGGAACGCTATAGCCTTGTTCGGTTATTAACCCTAAAGCTTCCTCTTTAAACTCTTTGGTGTAAGTTCGGTACTGTCTTTTCGTATTCATGCTCACCTCTATTGTTGGTTCTATAATCCACAATCAAGGTGTCCAGATCGATTAGACCGGAATATCCGTCGGCAAAGTGACGGGGAAAAATATGCCGTTAATCAATATGGAAGGTGCTGGAGATCAAATAGCTAAATAACTAGAAAACCACAAGCAGAAAACCTACTAGCGCCTATCAGGTAGTCTCTCTTAATTCGCCTACTAAGTTGACAGCGAGGTTATGACAAATGCAAAAATAAAAAGCTACAAGGGTTAGCAATAAATCTTATATAACCCTTTTTTATTTGCGCTTTCCCTAACTCAGCTTTATTTGTCATGTGACTAAAAAGTAATTTAATAACTAGCTTACAACGCTCTGTTCGTTCATTAAGTCAGTAATCACTTCCATTGCTATATCTAAACCGTTGGTCGATTCACACTGCATCAAAGCATTATCGAGTTGCTGGGCACTCCCAGTTTGAATAAGATCAAGCAGTCTTGAAGTCATCTCATCAGCAGTAACGCTGCTACTCACTGTGAGCCCTCTTTCTTGGCATACTCTAATTCTATAATTCTGATCTTTAGCCACTGCGGCCGAAACCGTCGGCTTTTTTAGGGCTATCGCCTGTAAAAGTGTATCTCCACCACTTAGCACTGCAGCTTTAGAAGCATCCAGAAGATCCATAAAATCAACATGGATCAACTCTCTAATATTAATGACACCTTCATACTCTGGCATAGCCTTAGGGTAACTAGGACCGAAAATCACCACGCATGGTATTTTTGTTGCCTGGTAAATACTTGCGGCGGCCATAGCAAACTCCTCAATACAATGGCCTTGCCCATTTTTGTGTCCACCAGAACCAGCATTAAACAATACAAAATTATTTGCGACTAAACTTAGTTTCTTAAGTAACTCTGACTGCCTAAGCGCAACAGGGCTTGCAAACACTGAACCGATAATAGTCGGCTCAGGTTTGTTAATCAGCTTAAGTTTTAGCCTATCAAACGAGCTAATTGTGCCGATAACGAACTCAGGTTGCACCACCCAATGACTATCAGTGACATGCGCTCGTAGTAGCTTCATTCCTCTACTTCGCTTGCGTTTATGCTGACTAATAAATATCACTTTGGCCCCCATTTTATTGGCATGCACCAATTGTGAGCGACGACCAGAAGCATCAAAAATAACAAAATCAGCTTTGAAAAAGGAGATGAAGTCATTTACCGCTTTAATATTTTTTGTCGGCGTATCATCTAACAGTTCCACAGGGTAGGCACAAGCTGTAGCATATGGCGCTTGGCGACTTAAAATAAACTGCACATCGGCATCAGGCCAACGCTGCTTAACTTCGTTGGCTATGATCAAAGAACGCATATACTCGCCCATGCCCTCGGCGGAGGAAACCGGAATAAATAGGAATTTTGGGGACAGCGACATATAAGCACCCTTTAAAATACAACAAGCGAAACAACACAGTGTTAACTGTTGTTAAATCTTGTTTGATAGTCATTAATAATAACATGTTGGCCATCGAATCGGAGATTTGTTAACTCAGGTTAACAAATTAATTTTTGTTCACCATGAACAACAGCACTTGATCTCATCATTACAAAATCCCTATTGCCCGCTAAATCACCCTCGCCTATAATTTATAGACCATTGACGGCAGAAAGTTAACCTGTGACATTTTCAAATTCTCAGCAATCACCGTATCTTCTTGAGATTTATATAGATAGAGCAACACTGCCTGCGGTGCAACAAGCAGCAATGATCGCTCACAATCAAAGTCAAAATCCAAAGCTTATTTGCTGGCAACGGCATCCAGTTAACAACGAAGCCTTATTGAAAGGTATCAATGCCACATCCTTTGCTAGCATTGCTTCACTATACCAATACGCAGAAAAGCTCTTAGCAAGCCATGCCCACAGTCATGTCACTATTTACGGCAATACCTACTGGAGTAAAGATCTCTCAAAGCTTATTAGGCATCTCAGTCGGATTTCAGGAGTAGAGATAAATAAGCTCGAATTAATTGATGATGGTTCTTCTGAATATCAGAAAATGTTCCACTGGCAGAAATTGAGCTTGTCTACGCAGCTCAATGACCTACAAACAGGTTTAATCAACCTGAAAAGTTACCTAACAGGTCATGACAATAGGTTAGTGAGGCTGTTGACTCGCCATTCTAATAAGTTACCAAGACGCATATCGAGCTTCTTTAACTGGCATCACCTGTTTCCAACCACCTACCATATGTTACGTTTGGACTATTTGGATAAGCCAGAGCTTTCACAGTTAAAGCGACACCTAGGTGACAATACCCAGCAAATCCGTTGGGACTACATATCCAATAATATATTCAACGCAGAACAACAATCTCTTTTCTATCAACTTCTTAATGTGTCAGCAAAAGATCAGGATCTAATACAAGTCAGCGAAAGTCAGCCAAAAGCAGAATTCATATTTATTGGCGTTGACTCAACCAGCGCCAGTAGTGAATTACAAACCAAAGTGATTGCAGATTCTCGGCAAGAGTCAGGGTTGATCCCGCAGATAAATGCTAAGAAAATGCAGTTTAAGGGTCACCCTTTTGCCAATTTCAATCAAGCAATTATAGATGCGCACCAAATGAGCCAGATGCCTTCAATGATCCCATTTGAAACACTCATTATGACGGGGAATTTACCGCAGAAAATTGGTGGTATGGCTAGCTCACTCTACTTTTCGCTGCCAGATGACTACCACATTGAATATATCGTTTTTTCAGGTTCTAAGCTGGATCTCAAAGAGCATGCACTGTTACAAATCATGCTTTATTTAAAAGTAATAACGCCCGAGCGAATTTACTTTTCGGAACAATTCTAACGCCCTATAACAGCACTATTGCAACAGGGTTATTTGGCATTCAAGCGATCAAAAACTTCAATAACGGCCTCAACAGGGATCAACTGCATTAATTGCTCGCCTTTAGCTCTAACGCCCCAAGGCACATCGTCACCTTTTTGCTGCCGAATAATGGAGTCGTAAACACTCACAACGTTATCTTGTGATAAATACGGCCCTGTTCGCCCCGGGTTTGAATGAGCATATAGACCAATAACTGGTGTACCTTGAGTCACTGCCATATGGGCAGGACCAGTATCAGGTGCCAGTACTATGCTTGCTTGCTTTAACAGTGCTAACAGTTGCAGCAATGATGTTTTACCCACCTGATCCTCAAGCTCTGACTGAGCAAAACCTTGTATTGCTTCGGCCAGTTTTTTCTCCAATGCAGTAGGTCCGCCACACAACATCACTCGATAGCCACAGGCCACAGCGTGATCAGCCACAGCAGCATAACGTTCTGGTAACCAGTTTCGCTCGGCTTTACTTGCTGCAGCACAGATAACCAAAACAGGGGTTCCACTTGGGATCAAGTTTTCAGCAAACTCGGTGTCGGCCGCAAGTACCGGGATGTTCCAACTTAAATCGGCATCGGTAACGCCAACCGCCTTAGCAAACCCCATAAAACCATCAAGCACATGAGGTGTAGCTTGCGGTTCGATGCGGCGATTAGTCACCAACCATTGCCCCTCTTTGGCGCGAAACCGGTCAAAACCAATACGCACCTTGGCTAATATAGCAAGAGATGCAATCGTCGCTCTAAGCGCTATTTGCATATGCAGTAACACATCAAACTGTTGCCCTTTTAGTGCCCGCTTTAAATTAAAGCAGCTACGCCAACCTTGTGACTTATCGAAAATAACAAACTCTACCCCAGGCAGATGTTTTAACAGCTGAAACTCAACTTTCCCTAGTACCCAAGTAATTTTGAGCTGTGGATAACGACGTTGAATCGCTTGCACCATAGCAACCGCATGACATACGTCACCAATCGCCGACAGCCTGAGCAGACACAAAGAGTTAGCATTGGTTAAATCCAATGTATTTGCTTGTGATTCAATATGGTTATCCGGGGTCGTTAAGCTCATAGGACTCGAAGGTTGTTTGGCGTATTCCACCGATCTTAATGTAGAATGGCTACAGGTTCCACGCTTTAGCGTACAATTCTATCTATGAAGTTTAAAAAAACAGCCACAGGCAGCATCGCTTATTGCGAACATACCTCTGACAATATTGAAACCACTTGGTTTAGTGTGGATTTCTGGCGTGCACGCGAAGCGGTAACGGGTTCATCTAAAGGCCGTTATACCACTTGGTTTGTCGATGCCAGTATTGAACAAGAAGACGTTCAACAATGGGTGCTACGCCACTATTATCGTGGTGGCTTAATAGAAAAGTTCAGCCGTGATAAATACCTATTTACCGGTTTAACACGTACCCGAGCAGTGGCGGAATTAGCATTACTAGAAACCCTATATGATCAGGGCTTCCCGGTTCCTAAACCTATCGCTGCCAATGTCGAGCGATGTGGCCTAAACTACCGAGCTGATTTAATTATCGAGCGAGTAGAAGGCGCTGAAGATCTCGTGGCAAGACTGAGTAAAACAGCAATGACCACCGAGCAGTGGCAGGCTTTGGGTCAATGCATTGCTCGTTTCCATAAACATGGGGTGTACCACGCCGATCTCAATGCGAAAAATATTCTAATTGCAGATGAACAGTTCTATCTGATTGATTTTGATCGTGGTGAGTTAAGAACAGCAAAAGCTGACTGGCAAAAAGCCAATATGGATCGTTTATTACGCTCGTTTAGAAAAGAGTTAGCCAAACTGCCACAGCTCGGCTTTACCGAAGCTCATTGGCAACTGCTGCATAATGCTTACAGTGAAGAGCTAGCCCTAAAGTAAGCTCCCTCTACCCCACTGAATGTCAGTGGGGATAACTAACTTTTTAACATTAAATCCACTAGTGCAAACTGCTTCTCCAAAGCCCCTCTATTTTGCAGCATAACTTGCCTACCCGCTTCACTTGCAACCTGATAGCCTTGCTTGTCATTAAACATTGAAATGAGTACCTGAGCTAACGCATCGCTAGAGTTAACGACCTGTAACGCCCCTTCTCGCTGCAATAATGCTGTGATTTCATTAAAATCCCAATGATGTGGCCCAACAAATACCGGCAACCCGACAGCTGCAGGCTCTAATGGGTTATGGCCACCATTTTCGATCAAGGTGCCACCAACAAAAGCTTGATCTGCGGCTGCATATAGCGTGAGTAACTCACCCATCGTATCGCCAACAATCACTTGGGTTTGCGCAGTGACCTCGTCATTTATACTACGTCTAGCCACCAGCATTCCCGCCGCTTTGACCACTGCCACGGCCGCATCAAACTGCTCTGGGTGACGAGGAACCAGCACCATTAACGCAGTTGGATATTGTTGTAGCACTCGCTGATGAGCCTGGATCATAATGTCGAACTCACCAGGGTGCACTGAGCCAGCCACCCAGATAGGACGTTGCTGTGCATTCCAGCTTTTTCGCATCACCAGAGCGGCATCAATGCGTGCTTGCTCAATATTAAGATCAAATTTCAAGCTACCGCACACGGTAATATTATCAGCTGTTACACCAAGGTCGATAAAGCGAGCGGCAGCTTGTTCCGACTGAGCCGCTATTGCATCCAAACTCTGTAGCATAGGTAGGTTCAAACCTGGGCGCTTATGATAAGCATCAGCGGACTTTTGCGATAAGCGAGCATTTGCCAACAATACCTTGGCGCCACTGTGCTTAAGGTAATGAATAAGATTCGGCCACAGCTCAGTTTCCATAATAATGCAATTTTTAGGCGCGACTTGTTGCACGAAGCGTTTACTACACCAAGCAAGATCGAATGGCAGATAGCAATGCTGTACTTGACCTGCAAATGCTCGAAGCACTTCAGCTGATCCCGTTGGGCTGGTTGTAGTGACCGTGATAGATAGATTTGGGTAGGCGGTTTGAATTTGTTTTATCAGTGGAATTGCAGCTAGCGTTTCCCCCATAGAAACACAATGCAACAGCAGATCTGTTTGCTGTAAACGCTTAATCCCAAAACGTTCACCCCAGCGGCGACGATAATCAGGGCTTTTAAACCCACGCACGATTAGGTAAACCATTAGCAAAGGAGAGATAAGATAAAGCAAAGCGGAATAGAGGCTACGATTCATGAATTTATTTACTTTCGTCAGTTTTGCTTGAAGAATTGGCTCAATGCTAACATGATAGTCACAACTTAACGTAGATGCCTAACCGCGAATATGTCGAGTTGCGCGCGCATTTTTTATCGCCAAGCCTGATTCGTGATAGCAATTAAGGGTGGTGATTTCTTGGATATTAAGCATTTAGGATGAATATGAAGACCCGTGACAAAATCGTACAAGCCAGCTTAGAACTCTTTAATCAGCATGGCGAAAGAACAATCACAACCAATCATATTGCAGCACACCTAAACATTAGCCCAGGGAATCTCTATTACCATTTCCGCAATAAAGAAGACATTATTCGCTCGATATTCAGTCTTTATGAGCAACATTTAGAGTCAGGCTTCCAGCCTTATGTCGACAAAGAGGTCGATGTCGATCTTCTCGTTGGTTATTTTGATGCTATGTTCTACACCTTGTGGCAATTCCGTTTTATGTACGCCAACCTAGCCGATATCCTCAGCCGTGATGAAGCACTGAAAAACCGCTACCTGCAAGCTCAACAAGATGTACTTGCTCGTTCAAGTAACGTGCTTATTAAGCTGACTCAAGATGGTTTTTTGAAGGTAAATGAAACTGATATAGCGCCACTTGCAGATACCATCAAAATGTTGGTGAGCTTTTGGATAAGCTATAAATTAACCCAAACACAATCTAGTATTGGCTCAATTACTAAAGAGTCACTCTATGAGGGGTTACTGCGAGTGATCATGATATTTAAAGCCTACTCAACCCCAGAGTCTGCAGCGACCTTTGAAAGGCTAGAAGAGTACTATACCTCTATGGCCAGTGGTGCTGAAACCGCAGCTTAGACAACCCAATTTCAACAAGGTGTTGGCTAAATGCCTTGTTGAAAACAGAGTTATACCAATTGCCTTAAGTATTTGGCCGGTTCAGAACCCCTCAGCCTTTTCAATTCAAAGCGCATTGGTA
>NZ_JBFRMK010000177.1:0-524 GCF_041470405.1 Shewanella sp. 10N.286.45.A1 | reverse complement strand
AGAATCCGACACAGGCTCTATAGTCAGAGTGCCAAATTTCGCTTTAGTTCCAATTACTCCTCACTTTTTTCGTTTTTATTTCATTTGGTTTGATTTTTAGCTCCTAGATTCTCGGCATAACCGACACACGCTTGCCCGTCAAAACTTCTAACGGAGTTAAATAGCCAAGTGTTTTCCTCGGCCTCATATTGATTAGCAAGTTCACATCAGCTAAATGCTGCTCAGTAACATCACTAATGCGAGTTCGTTTGGGAAAGTAACGCCTTAATAGCCCGTTGCTATTTTCATTTAACCCACGTTGCCAAGACTGATATGGCTTCGCAAAATACGTCTTACACTTTAAACGTTTTGCGATTAATTCATGGGCGGCAAATTCTCCGCCGTTATCAAAAGTAATAGTGTCACACATCTTCTTAAAAGGCTTGAGTAGCTTGATGATAGCCTTTGCAACTTCTGATTTTGTTTTATGCTGTACTCGTGTAAAAAGATAAATCTTAGTTTTTCGCTCTACTAACGAGACAAAG
>NZ_JBFRMK010000176.1:3263-40066 GCF_041470405.1 Shewanella sp. 10N.286.45.A1 | reverse complement strand
GTTTTTGGCTTGCTACTTCTGCGTTGAATAAACTCATAAGGGAACAACCATTATGTCCTTTATCCGCCTTGAATTAGCGTGCTAAAAACGCTCTGAGTAGATCAAATTCTTATACTGATTGGTATTACCTATCACATACAGTAGATCTGGAAACCAATGGATAAAACCGTAGAGAAAAAGCTCACTCACTGGCTCAAGCTACAAAAATCAGCCTGTGGTTATTACCTTAATTTGTCGATTCTATTTGGGGTTTTAACGGGAATTAGCTTGATGTGCCAAGCGTGGCTAATTGCCACTATATTGCAGGGGATCATTATCGATGAACTGCCAAAGTCTGCTTTTACTGACCATTTTTGGCTGCTGCTATTATTGACCATTTTCAGAGGCGTGCTGGCTTTTGCCAGAGAGCGTTCAAGTTTTAAGGCGGGTGCACAACTGCGAGTGCATATGCGGGCTGCAGTTATGGATAAGCTTGCAGCGCTAGGACCAGCCTTTATTCAAGGAAAACCAGCGGGGAGTTGGGCTAGTATTGTTCTTGAACAGGTAGAAGACTTACAAGATTTTTATGCGCGTTACCTGCCGCAAATTGCATTGGCGGGCTTTATTCCACTGATCATTCTAATCGTCGTGTTTCCTATCAACTGGGCGGCGGGGGCTATTTTACTGGCTACAGCACCACTCATTCCAATGTTTATGATCTTGGTGGGAATGGGTGCTGCAGATGCCAACCGCAAGAACTTTGGCGCGCTGGCTCGTTTAAGTGGCCACTTTATGGATAGGCTAAAAGGTTTATCGACTTTAAAGCTGTTTAACCAAGGCGCCAAAGAAGCTAAGGCGATAGAGAAGGCGTCTGAAGAGTTTAGAGAGCGCACCATGTCGGTATTGCGGATGGCGTTTTTAAGCTCAGCGGTGCTTGAGTTTTTTGCCGCGTTATCGATAGCGGTATTGGCGGTCTATTTTGGTTTTAGCTATTTAGGCCATCTAGATTTCGGTCATTACGGTAGTTCGATTAGTTTATTCACTGGCCTATTTGTTCTCATTCTAGCGCCCGAATTTTATCAGCCACTGCGCGATATGGGTACGCACTATCACGCTAAAGCGCAAGCTATTGGCGCTGCAGAAGAGTTGATGGCGCTGCTTGAACACCCTGAACAAGATAAAGCAGATCAGCAAACAGATACTGCTAACTATGAGGGTTCCATCCAAGTAGAGGCTGTTGATTTAGCCGTGTATAGCATGGATGGCACCAAGTTACTTGGCCCGATTAGTTTCTCCCTCGCGGCAGGTGAGCATATTGCGATTGTAGGTAGCAGTGGTGCAGGCAAAACCAGTTTACTTAGTGCTATTTTGGGATTTCTCCCCTACCAAGGCCAGTTAAAAGTGAATGGCACCGAGCTGAATCAGCTTGCTAAACCGTTATGGCGTAAACAGCTCGCTTGGCTTGGACAAGAGCCCCAGTTGTTTTGCGGTACGGTGCGGGAGAATGTTGCCTTAGGCAAGACTGCGCAAGGGCAAATATTAGCTGATGATGACATCAAGGCGTTATTAGCTAAGGCACATATTCTCGACTTTATAGAGTCGCAACCGCAGGGGCTAGATTTTCCAATACAGGAGCAAACTGCTGGGCTATCGGTCGGTCAAGCGCAACGCATTGCGCTCGCAAGGGCATTAGCGCAACAACCTAAACTGTTTGTTTTGGATGAACCTACAGCTAGCCTCGATAGTTTAAGTGAGCAAGCTGTGCAGGGAGCCTTAACCGCAGCAATGCAGCATAGTGGCTGTTTGATGGTCACCCATAGGCTAGAGTCGTTGCATGCAATGGATCGAGTACTCGTGATGGAAAAAGGTCTGTTAGTACAGCAAGGTACTTACGCGCAGCTTGTCGACGTCGACGGGGCATTTAAGCGGATGTTGGCGCAGTCTAATGCAGCCGAGTTCACAAAAAGCCCGACTGAACTCAAGGAGGATAAGTGATGAGAGCATTACTTCCTTACATTAAGCGCTTTAAAAGCCAGTGGTTCATGATGTTTATTGGACTCTTTTTAAGTGTCACCACTTTGATGGCAGGCATAGGTCTATTGTCACTTTCTGGCTGGTTCTTATCGGCTGCAGCTGTCGCAGGACTAACTGTCACTACAGCGCAAATGTTTAACTACTTCACTCCCGCAGGTGGTGTGCGCTTCCTCTCGATTGTGCGCACCGCAAGTCGCTACGGTGAGCGATTAGCGACTCACGAAGCGACATTTAGTTTATTGACTGATTTGCGTTGCTGGGTGTGGAATAAGCTAATGCCCCTTAGCGCTAAAAACCTACAAGGGATCCGTCGCGGCGATCTGTTGAATCGTTTAGTTGCTGATATCGATACCTTAGATCATCTGTATCTGCGCTTATTAACACCGCTACTTGCCTCTTTGTTGATGTTGATGGGCTTGTATTTTTTTGTGTCTTGGTTTGATGCAAAGCTCGCCGTAATCCTCTGCAGCATGTTGTTAGCGGTTTGGCTGCTATTACCGACAGTGTTTTACTTTCTGGGGCGCAAACCAGGGATCGAGCAGCTTGAAACAAAGCGTCAGCTGCGGGTGCAATTATTGGAATACCTACAAGGCCAAGCTGAGTTAACTCTGTTTGGCGCCCAAGAGGTTTACCGTCAGCGCTTGAACACTGCTGAGCGTTTGATGATAGCGAGCCAAAGCCGGATGAATTTGGTGACATCGCTTAGCCAAGCATGTCTGATTTTTTGTCATGGGTTTGCAGTTTTGGTGATGTTGTATGTGGCGGCAGCCGGGGTGGGGGAGTCAATACCTCCTGGGCCTAAACTTGCGATGATTGTGTTTATGACGATGGCGACGATTGAGATGATGATGCCTTTAGCGGGCGCATTTCAGCATCTGTCGGCCTGTAGCTCTGCTGCGACACGCTTAAACCAAGTCGTTGAACAAACACCTGATGTAACTTACGCCGCAGAAAGTCAGTTTGAGATCAGCAAAGGCAATATTGAGCTGTCTGATATTGACTTTGGTTACGATGCTAAGCATCCAGTGCTAAGTGAGCTTAACTTAACTATTCCGGCAGGCGCTAAAGTAGCGCTGCTTGGGCAAACGGGTTGTGGTAAGTCGAGTTTACTGTCGTTAATCACCAGGGAATGGTTGCCACAAAGTGGACAAGTGAAGCTCGATGATCGAGACGCAGCGGCTTATTCAGAACAAGCGTTGCGAGGCGCTATGTCAGTTGTGAGTCAGCGTATCTATCTGTTTAGTGGAACTTTAAGAGAAAATTTGGCGATAGCATTAGAAAATAGCAGCCGTAAAGATGATGACAAGTTGATTGCGGTATTGCAGCAAGTCGGTTTAGGGGCATTGCTGCAAGGTGATAAACCACTCGATAATTGGATTGGAGAAGGTGGTCGCCAGCTTTCTGGTGGCGAGCAACGCAGGATAGGCGTTGCAAGAGCCCTGCTGAGAGATGCGCCATTGTTGCTGCTTGATGAACCTACAGAAGGTTTAGATAAGCAAACTGAACGCGAGGTATTGGAGTTACTATTTAGCTTTGCCAAAGGCAAAACAGTTCTCATGATTAGTCATCGTTTAACGGCCATGTCACGTATGGATACGATTCACCTGATGGAGCAAGGGAGTATTCGTTGTTCTGGTAACCATCAGCAACTGCTTGAAACTGATAGTTACTATGCCAGCTTGCAGCAAAAACTGATTTAACGACTTAATTCTCAGTGTTGTCATATTAAAAAGGGCAGGATGATAATTCTGCCCTTTTTCCACTCTATATTTTAAGCACAATAAAGCTAGACTTTGAACTTAGCTACTCTATCGTTAAGCTCTGCGGCGATAGCAAGCAGTTCATCAGCATTGCTTGCTACGCTATTGGTTTGTGTGGTTAGCAGGTCTGATACCTCTCTCACCGCTTCTGTATTACGACTAATGTCTTCAGACACTGCACGTTGCTCTTCCGCTGCTCCCGCTATTTGAGTTGCCATATCGGAGATCTCTGTAATCGATAACGTTAATTTTTCCAGGTTATCGAGTGCTTTCTCAGAGTTATCAACGCTTTCTACTACGATATTGGTGCTGGTTTTCATGTTACTTACAGCTAGTTGGCTGTTCTTCTGCAGCGTGATAATCATATTGCGGATCTCTTCGGTAGAATCCTGAGTACGGTGACTCAGTACACGAACCTCATCAGCAACCACGGCAAACCCGCGTCCCTGTTCGCCGGCGCGAGCAGCTTCAATTGCAGCGTTCAGTGCAAGCAGGTTAGTTTGCTCGGCAATAGACTGAATCGTAGCCAGCACTAAGTTGATTTCAGTGGTGTTCTGCTCTAACTCAATAATGACATTGGACGCTTGGTTAAGCTGCAGAGATAGTTGGTTGATAGAGCGATTACTTTCACGAATAATCTGCTGCCCTTGTTGGCAGTTCTCTGCCGAGACACTGGCGGCACTGGCAGTGGATTCAGCATGATTGGCAACTTCTCCTGCCGTTGCTGACATCTCATGGATTGCTGTCGCTATTTGATCAATATCTTGGTGTTGCTTATCGATTTGCGCACTGGTCATGCCGACAAGTGTTGAGGAATCATTGGCTTGTTTGGTGAGTTCGTGTGCATTGTTGACGAGCGCTGATACCATCTGCTGCAAAGAGTGCAAGAATGCATTCATGTGCAGTGATAGCGTGCCAATCTCATCAGCTTGCTTGATTTCAAATCGTTGGGTTAGGTCGCCTTGTCCTTTGGATAGATCTTCCAGTGCCAATGTCAATTTTTGCAGCGGTGCAAACATGCGATTCAAAGCCAAAGTTGCTAACGCAAGAATGACAATAAATAATCCAGACATTATCACTAATACTCGGGTGATCTGTTTTTGAACACCGGCATAAGCTAACTGCTCATCTTCCACAATACCTAAGGTCCAGTCTGTACCCGGTATTGCAGTCAATTGTACTAATTTATCTTGTTGAACACGGTGCCAATTAAGTGTGAGAAGCGTCCCTGAGCTACGTGCTTGCTCTACATTGTGAGAATTGAAATAGGGATTAAGCTCGGTCGCAGGCTTAAATAGTTGTTGATGATCATTAAGGGCCAGTATTTTATTGCTGCCATCAATAAGAAATGCAAAACCGTTATTAGGCACTGGTAATTGTTCGACCTGTTCGGTTATACCATCAACCGTCATGTCGGCAGCAACAACACCGCTGTTTACTCCAGAAAAAGCTTTGGCCATTGTCACCACAATACTGCCATCAAAATCGAGATAGGGATCAGTGAAAATCAATTGTTGGCTGCGTTTAGCTTGTTTAAACCAAGGGCGAGTCGTTGGGTCGTAATCGCTAGGCCAGACTTCCTCCTGATTACCATAAACCACATCACCATTATCAAGACCTGCATAAACCGACATGAAACCACCTGCACGTAATGTGAGTAACATTTCCCGTTCGACGTCGATACTTTTACTAATGAGAGATTCATTTGCCAGCAATAAATTACTGCCCATTTGAATATTGGTGGCGATAAAGTTACTGGTGGCAGTACTTGTTTCATTAATTCTATGGGTAATAGTATTTGTGGTTTCTTCAATAAGTTGCGAGATAGATATGTAGGACTGTACAGCACTGATGAACGCACAAGTCAGTAGTATCGCAATTTGAATTTTTCGTTTAATTGTTAGAGTCATTGGATTGATTTTTATCTGCTGTGAAGTTGTGGTTATGCATACTGGTTACGCTTGTGTTTTTGGCGTTAATTGTGCGGCAGTTGCATGCCTTAAAGGGTATTTTTTGCTGATTGTACTTGAGGTGAACAGCAAGGTTTAGCTGAAAATGCTGCTTGAGATCACAGCCTTGAGATTGGGGTTTCTAGATGTTGTAACAATGACAAGTTAACCACAAAAAAAGCCAGGTGTTAGCCTGGCTTTTACTTCAAAACGAAATGTCTTGTTTGCTATATCGTCGCGATCTAGTCTTCACTGTCACCTAAAGACAACAATGTGGCGTTACCACCGATAGCAGTAATATTATTGGTTCTGGTTTTTTCAGTCACAAAGCGTGTTAGGTAGTGTGGACCACCTGCTTTAGGACCGGTACCTGATAAACCTTGACCGCCAAATGGCTGTACACCAACAACTGCGCCAATTTGGTTACGATTGATATACACGTTACCGACGTTAACTTTATCTGCCACTTCAAGTGCGTGACCTTCGTTACGGCTGTGAATTCCCAGTGTTAAACCAAAGCCTGTAGAGTTTATCTCGTCGATAACCTTATTTAGCTCAGATGCTTTGTAACGAATGACGTGCAGAATTGGCCCAAAGTGTTCTTTCTCAAGTACTTTGATGGAATCAATTTCGACTGCCGTTGGGGTAACGAAGTGGCCGTTCTCTGTGCCAGCTGGTAGCTCAATTTGCTTAAGCAGCGTACCAACCTGTTTGATGTGGTCAATATGAGCATTTAGGTTTGCTGCTGCGGTAGCATCAATAACTGGGCCGACGTCAGTTTTCACTGAGCTTGGATCGCCAATAGTTAGCTCCTCCATCGCGCCTTTCATAACATCGAGGACGCGCTCAGCAACATCTTCTTGCAAGAACAGAACTCGCAGCGCTGAACAGCGTTGACCTGCACTGGTAAAAGATGATGCAACAACATCCGTCACCACTTGTTCAGGTTGTGAGGTTGAGTCAACAACCATTGCATTTTGGCCACCGGTTTCAGCAATTAGCGGAATAATGGCACCTTCACGCATCGCTAGCGTGCGGTTAATCAATTTTGCTGTGCCAGTTGAACCGGTAAAGCAAACACCACCAATACGCTCATCACTAGTGATTGCTGAGCCAACAGTCGCGCCAGTACCCGGTAGGAACTGTAGTACCTCTTTTGGAATGCCAGCTTCATGGGCAAGTTGCACCGCACGGTAGCCAACAATAGATGTTTGCTCTGCTGGCTTAGCTACCACAGTATTACCAGCTGCTAATGCTGCAGCAACTTGGCCTAAGAAAATAGCCAGCGGGAAGTTCCATGGGCTAATACAAACAAAAATACCGCGGCCTTGCAGGAATAGCTCATTAAGCTCGCCTGTTGGCCCAGGAAGAAGCTCTGGTTGCCCCATCATCTTCTTCGCTTGTACTGCGTAGTAGCGACAAAAATCGACCGCTTCACGCACTTCATCGATACCATCTTGAATACTCTTGCCCGCTTCACGGGTACAAAGCGCAATCAGCTCTTCACGGTTCTCTTCAAGCAGGTCGGCAAGCTTCTGCAACGCGTTTGCTCGTACTTCAACAGGGGTTGAACACCAGCTAGAGAAAGACGCATCGGCACCAGCAAGCGCTTGTTCAATCGCTTGGTTGTTGGCAAATGCGACTTTACCGACAACTTTAGTGGTATCAAACGGACTGACAATCTCTTTCGTTTCACCACTGAGGGTTTCGCCGTTAACCAATGGTCCAGCAGACCAAGTTGTTTCTTTAAACTTTTCTATTGCCGCAAAAAATGGCGTAGATTCTGAAATGATGTTCATGTTGAGGCCCTTGGAGTTTTTACGCTCAGCACCGAAGATATCTTCCGGTAACACGATTTTGTTGTTAGCCAGGGTTTTGTATCCCTTGAGTGTTGATAGTGGGTGTACCACCAGTGACTCAATAGGCGTATTTGGATCGACCAGCTTGTGCACAAATGATGTATTGGCACCATTTTCAAGTAAGCGTCGAACCAGGTACGGTAGTAGGTCTTTGTGAGCGCCAACTGGTGCATAGATACGTACTGTTTTTACGCCACTTTCTGCAAGCAGTGTGTCGTAAAGCTCTTCACCCATGCCATGCAGACGCTGGAATTCGTAGTTTCTGTCGCCAGCCATTGCGGTAATTGACGCAACAGTTTGGGCGTTGTGGCTAGCAAATTGTGGGTAGATAGCTCCACGTGTCGAATCTGACAGTAAGTATCTAGCACAAGCAAGATAGGACACATCGGTGCCCGCTTTACGGGTATAAAGTGGGTAACCCGCTTCACCGTTTTCTTGTGACCACTTAAGTTCGCTGTCCCAGTATGCGCCTTTAACAAGACGCAGAGGGATCTCATCACCTTGAATCTTAGCTAGGCGAGTTAACCAACAAAGTACGGGCAGGGCGCGTTTTGAATATGCCTGAACGACAATACCCAATAGCCCCCAGCCTTTAGCTGCTTCTGAATTATAGAGACGTTGGAAAAGCTGCAATGATAGCTCGAGACGATCCATCTCTTCAGCATCAATCGATACACCGACGTTTAGTGAACGCGCCTGCTTGATAAGCAGGATTAACGTGTCATGCAGCTCTGTTAGTGTTCTATCTTCGTTGGCAACCTCATACCGCGGGTGTAACGCAGAAAGCTTAATAGAGATTGTAGGGCGAGGCGCTTCACTCTCGTCATATTCCTGAGCACCGAGAGCGGCGATGGCACTTGAGTAATCGTCGAAGTATTTAGCGGCATCTTTTTTAGTTAATGCCGCTTCACCGAGCATATCGTAACTGTGGGTATAACCCAGTTTGCGCTTATCAACGCTATTTTTTAGCGCTTCTTTCACGCTACGGCCTAGTACAAACTGCTTACCCATAATCTTCATCGCTGCAAGCATCGCTTGGCGGATAACAGGCTCGCCCATTTTATTGACTAAACGGTTTAGTAGGTTACTCGGTCGGCCATCTGTTTTTTGGTCAAGCTTAACGATTTTACCAGTAAGCATTAAGCCCCATGTAGAGGCGTTGACCAACACAGAATCGCTCTTACTTATGTGTTCATCCCATTTTGCACCCGATAATTTATCTTCAATCAAGGCGTCAGCTGTTGCTGAGTCAGGAATACGTAAAAGTGCTTCAGCAAGACACATTAAAATAATGCCTTCCTGAGTTTCTAAGCTATATTGCTGTAAAAATGCGTCAATACCGACCATCAGGCCTTTTTTATCGTATTGACGAACTTTATTGACTAATTCGTGTGCACGATTTGTCACACGGTCGATCTCTTCATCGCTGGACGGAACCAGTTTTATCAATTCTGATAAATATTGTTCTTCGTCAACGATGTAATTATCGCTGATCGCTTTGAACAGTTCGTTGAGATCGGCTGAGTCGTAATGACCAGCTAGTACTTCACTCGCTTTGAACATATTAATCACTTCCATCTTGGCCGTAAGGCATATTGCTGGGATGTTGTCACGACAAGAGCTTTGTTGTTATTTTTGTATACAATCCAAGGTCTCCGCGCGGCCGATTATACCTGCAAAATGTGACGAGCGACACCTTTGTGAATCGTTGTGTGATGTTTGTTTGATTTGGCGTTGTGCGTGTGTGGGCTAGGCCACTTGTAGCGGGAGTTGTTGCGAATAAAATAAAAAGCCAGCGTTTAAAAACACTGGCTGTAAACGGCGGATATTACTGTTTTTTTACCAACGATTTTTAGGCTTGCGCTGTGGTCTTGGCAGGTAAACGATAATGATCCCCAAAATGAGACCGCCAGCAGCGATAAAGCCACCTTGCTTCCACATTTCGAAACGTTCATTTTTTTGCATACTGGCAAGTTTCACTTGAGCGCTATCTCGCTCCTGTGTTGCACTTGCTAATTCTCTTTGGGCTTTAGATAACTGAGACTTTATTTGATTCAACTCTTGTACGCTAGCATCTGTAGTTGTCAGTGCAGTCGATAAGTCAGCTTTAGTCTGTTCAAGCTCAGCTTGAAGTGCTGGCAGTTGCTCACGCAAACTGACCTTAGCGCTAAGCATTTTTGTTTGAACCCAGCCCTCACGACCCTTGTGGTCAATAATTTTGCTGTAATCGCCTTGTGCTTCGCCTAATGACGTTACCTTTTGACCTGCTTCTACACTGCCTAGTATCCGGAACTGTGTTCCAGGGCCACCATGGAGGTAAATAAAAACATCATCTGAGATGTAACTTGTTTGGTTTGCAGCAAATAAAGAGGGGGAAAGCAGTAATGCTCCCACAATAGTTAAAATTCTTAACACCAATCTATTCTCATCAATGAAATTTAGCCAACATGCTAGGGATTTAAAGGGCCTAATGCAAGAGGCAATAAGGGGTATAAAACGTAAAAAGGGAGCTTGATACAAATATTATCAAACTCCCTTGATGAAATAGCAGAGTATTTCTATGCCATTAGTGCATGTATTTAGTTAAAAATACCTTTAATCATGAAGAAGAACATGATTGAAAGTGCAGCACCAGCGGGTAGTGTCACAACCCAAGACACAACGATGTTGCGTACAACACCAATATTAATTGCAGCAATACCACGTGCCATACCGACACCTAGCACAGCACCAACTAAGGTTTGTGTCGTTGAGATTGGTAGACCTGTACCCGATGCGATAACAACAGTCGATGCAGCGGCAAGCTCTGCAGCAAAACCACGACTTGGTGTTAAGTGGGTAATGTTCTTACCAATGGTTTGCATTACACGCTTACCAAATATGGCCAAACCTAGCACGATACCGACAGCACCAAGAGGTAGAATCCACCATACAAGCGGCGCTTTACTGCTGATTTCGCCACCACTGTTAACAACAGAAACAACTGCTGCTAGTGGACCAATCGCGTTAGCTACATCGTTTGAACCATGGGCGAAAGCCATACAACATGCGGTGACAACCATCAAGATAGCGAACACTTTTTCAACGTTGCCAAACTGAGTTTGACGGTCCGCTTTGCTATCCATTTTAAGACGCTTAATCGCTATCATGCCACCAACGCCGACGAGTCCGGCGATAACAACAGCAAGTGCGTAAGCTTCTAGGTTACTGAAGTGTAGACCTACATGCTTAAGACCTTTAGTGATAGTCACAAGTGACATCACAAAGCCAGCTAGAGCCATATAGAAGGGCACATAACGTTTAGCATTTTCTAATGGATTATCAGTATTGAAGATGAGCTTCTGTACACTTTGGAATATCATAAAGGCGATAAAGCCAGATATTGCCGGTGTAACAACCCAAGAACCTACGATTCCGCCAACCTTGCCCCATTCAACTGCATCTGTTCCAACACCAACCGCTGCGAAGCCAACAATGGCGCCAACAATCGAGTGAGTCGTGGAAACAGGCCAGCCTAATGCTGAAGCGGCGATAAGCCAGAGACCAGCAGCTAGCAAAGACGCTATCATGCCGTAAACGAGCAGTTCAGGTTGTTCAATAAAGAACGTTGAGTCAATAATACCTTTACGAATTGTGCTGGTGACTTCGCCACCTGCTAAATACGCACCTGCAAACTCAAAAATCATAGCGATAATGATCGCTTGTTTAATTGTAATCGCATTGGAACCTACAGAGGTTCCCATTGCATTGGCTACATCATTGGCGCCAATACCCCATGCCATTAAAAAACCAAACAGAGCCGCTATGCCAATAAGCCATGGGCCGTTGGTGACTAATACATCAACCATGTTATTACCTTGATAATCTTTTGATTAGACGCGAGCTAACATTAGCTCTAGGCGGGAACCGACTCGCTCGGCAAGATCTGCCAAGTCGCCAACCCACTCAATTATCTTGTAGAGGAACATTACATCTACAGGGTTTAATTCAGACTCGATAGCAAAAAGCTGCCTACGGATCTTAATTTGTAAGTCATCAGTGTCATCTTCAATAGAATCTAGTTCACTGATCATTTTTGCCACAAGATCCACTTCACGGCCTCTAAAACCTGTTTCTAGTAGGTCATCGAGTTCGTTAATTGCTTCTTTTGACAAAGCAACTGCATCAATACAGCGCTGCAAATAAGCAATAAAGGGTTCTTGAATTGCATGAGGGACAACAAGTTGACGGCCAATGATACGGCCGGAGATGTCTTTCGCTTTGTTAGCGATCTTATCTTGCTGGGTTAGTAGCTCCAGTAAGTCAGTACGCTCGACTGGCATAAACAAACCACCGGGCAGAGTTAAGCGGATTTCACGTTTTAGTGAATCAGCTTCTTGCTCTGCAAAGCTTATTTGCTTGCGCAGTTGAACAGCTTTGTCCCAGTCACCTGAGGCAGTAGCTTCGAAAAATGGGACAAGAGTAGACGCACTGTCATACACTTTGTCGATATGCTCTTGAAGAGGCTTAATTGGCGATTTTGCAAACACGCCCAAAATAGAGTTTACTGGCATTGCCGTTTACCTATTTAGGTTATTCCAATATTGGAAAAAGCGGGCGCATGTTAACCCAAGCGGCCGCGTAAGAAAACTGTGTTTTGTATTTAACTAAACAGTTTTTTATTCTAACGAGTTATATCTTAACTGCAAAGCGAATCCTACGGCGTTTTTATTACAAAAATATTACACTGTGTAGATTTAGTGACAGATTGATTAAATTTTGATGACAAGGTGAAAAAAAGAGAGATGGAAGCTGAGATAGAACTCAAACTTTTCTTTAATGAGAAACAGAAAGAAAAGCTTATAAATCTGTTAGATAGTATACCTAACTCAGATGCTAAGGGCTGTGAAAAACTAACCAATGGTTATTTTGAAACACCTGAGCTTACTTTACGCCAGTGGGATATGGGTTTACGTGTTCGTGGTATAAATAATCACCGAGAGCAAACGATTAAGACAGCAGGTCGGGTTGTGGGCGGCATTCATTCCCGACCTGAATTTAATGTTGATATTGATCACGACTTTCCTAAATTAAATTTATTCCCGAACAAAATTTGGCCAGAAGGTGCTGATATTGAACAGGCACAGTCAACATTATGCTGTCTATTTAATACCGATTTCGTCCGTCAAAAGTGGCATGTTTTTGTTGAAGATAGTTTAGTTGAGGTCGCTTTGGATATCGGTGAAATCAGTGTGGATGATCGCTCTGAACCTATTTGTGAATTAGAATTTGAACTACTTGCCGGTGATACCAACGCATTGCTGGTACTCGCTGGCATCGTCAGCAGAGAAATCCCTGTAAGGTTAGGTAAAGCAAGTAAAGCACAGCGTGGTTACCAATTAGCAGCGCAGGCAAGTCCATTTAACTTGGAAGTGTTAGACTTTATTGCGTTAAAGCCAGAGCAAAACCTTAAACAGGTCGCTATCAACCTGCTTGAAGTAGGGCTAGATAGGTGGCAGCAGCTTGAAGCTATGATTCTGGATGTAGCACTTAATCCCGTAGAATTACCGATGCTATGCTATCGACTAAGAGCTTGCATTCGTTTGCTTCGAAGTACCTTATCGCAATTTGCATTGCTGGCAGATGATTTTGAGCAAGACTTTGATTGCATTGAGCAAAGGCTGAGCTTTATCGAAGAGTCTTTGAGCCTCTATTCGATTGTTGAGAAAAAAGCATCACTGATTGCAAAATTGCCAATGCAGGCGGCACTTGCCGATATTGCGCACGAAAAGTTACAACAACTCGACATTCCTGCACAGTTTACCAATTTGTTGGATGATATATGTTACGGCAGGCTTCAGGTACATCTTGTTGATCTATTGATGCAAATTAGCCTTGGCAGCGTGGTAATAGCGAAAGAGTTAGGCCTAAGAGACTTTGCTGATAAGTTACAAGAGAAGTCATGGCAAAAGATTTTGGAAGTGATGCCAATAGATGACGATTTAAGCAGCCGAGATTACCTGTCGGTGGCAAAAGCGCTCGATAATAGTATGTTTGTCGGGGTGGCTTATGGAGAGCTTTACTCAAACAAGTCACGCGATCAATTTAGAACGCCTTGGCAAGACTTGGCTTTAGGCATAAGAACGTTAGCCGCTTACCGCCAATTAAAGCAGATTAGTGAATTGGCTTATATTGATATTAGCGATTGGCTAGAAAATAAAGAGTTAAGTTTGGTGCAAGCAATGGAGCTTTCTCGTCGCAGTGCGATGAAGAACGAACCATACTGGCGCTAATTAAACACTGCTTAACTTTTAAATAGCTCTATAACAAAAAGCCCACTGTAAAGTGGGCTTAATTATGCCAAATACAGAGTTAGAAGCTGTAAGTTAGGCCGATAACGCTCTTAGTTTCCCATTCGTCGTTAAGTGTCTTTTTCATTAGTTCTGCTTTCGGTTCGCCAGTATCTGCCTGGCCGACTTTGGCATAGACTTTGAAGTTGTCAGACACTTGGTAACCCGCTACTGCGAATATTTCACGTTTTTCATCTTTAAGACCCTCGAAACGGTCTTGAGTAAATGAAGCTTCAATACCTGCACTTAGGCCATTGTCAAACTGGTAGCCAGTACCAATTTCAGCGCGGTACTCTTTGACTGTGCTGTTAATTACAGCAGGGTCGTTTTTTGTTAATTCTGGACCCGATTTAATGCGGTCTTTGCGCATTGCACGACCTTCAACGTAGGCGTAGAAATTGTCAAAGTTAGTTTGTACCTTGATACCACCACCTAGGCCGCCATTATCAAAGCCTTCGCGTTTGCCATCTTCAAAATTACGCTCTCCAGAATATGCCGCTTCAGCTGAGAAGAAAGGGATGACTGAGACTGCGCCAAAGTTAAAGTCATAACCTAGTTGTGTTTCAACGTTTGCATGCTTGTCTTGGGTGGTGTATTCCGCTTCAATCTTACCCGTTACACCATTCATAACGTCAGCATTTGCTGCGCCGATTGAACCGAAAGTAAGTGCTGCTAATGTTGATAATGCAATAAGTGATTTTTTCATGTTCGTATCATCCGAAGTAAATGACAAATTATTTTGTCTATTAGTTAAAGTGTATTTAAAACTTCTTAATCTATTGAAATTAGTAGTTTTAAGTTTCGACTTCGCTTTTGCTTTTGGCGTTAAGTTTGTCGAGTGAGGCTAGTATCTACGAAACTTTGAATAGAATGGAGTTGGTTACTATATGGATATCGAATAGGTTGTTTGGGTAAGAGGAGAGAGATTTAAGACGCCATCATATTTCTTTTTATAGCGAAGTTATTTTGAACGTCGTTTTGATAGTTGCTTTAGGCACACTCTAAATGCTGTATAGAGGTTTTACTTTGAGTAGGGGGATTTGTAGCAAGGTTACAGCTGGCGCTAACTTGCTATGAAGTTAGCGCAAAAAGGTTAATCTTTACTTTTTATCGACTCTTTTAATGCTGCTATCTCTTTTAATAACATCTGCTGATTCGCTTCCATTCGGGCTAGGCTATTATGAAGTTCAGAGCGGATCTCTTCACTATGGGATTCTAACTTTTCTGATTCATCTGGAGAGACAAAAACTGATGCCATGTAACCGGAAATCACACCAAAAAAGCTCACACCACAGACAATAACCACGCCGCCGATGATATGGCCTGCAGTCGTAACGGGATAATAATCGCCATAACCCACCGTTGATATTGTCACTAGCGCCCACCAAATTGCATCTTCAGCAGTTTCAATATTCGCGCCTTCAACTCCGCTTTCGACAATAAGCACCAACACTGATGCGAAAGTTAAAATGGTTATTAGCGCAACCAGTAAGCTTGCAAGAGTGGCCTGACGGCGCTGTTTTACCATGGGCACGATTAATGAGCGGGTCATGCGAATAAGTCTTACAACGCGGAGGATTTGAAATAGGCGTGCCATCCTAAGGGCTTCAATAGCTGGGATACTGGCTACAAAATCTATCCAGTGATGTTTAAAATACAACATCTTGCTGTCAGCTTTGAACAAACCATAGAAAAAGTGCGACATAAAGATAAGGCAGATGCTGGTATCGATGAAAAACAGTAAACGACGAGTTTCTCCATCTAGCCCGCCAAAGGTCAGTACTAGCACCACAACCACTGACAACAGTGACAAAATCATCATTGCGAGTTGGAAAGGGGTTGGTGGCGTTTCAGGTTGTATTAGCCAGCGCTTCTCTGTGGTCATTTTTCGATCCGTCGTTATTACAGTGCGATCCCTTTAGCGACAAGTCTAATCGTCTGAACTAAATTGGATTAAATCATCTAAAACGTGCTTTTTGATCTCTAATTGTTGCTCTGCGCTCAAGTTATACTTCTGGGCAAGTTGCGCGTAATCATCAGTACTTAAAGAAACGGTAAGCCGAGGACGCTTTGGGCGCTTGGTAACGGTTAAACCAAGAATATCTCTGATTTGATCAGAAGGGCTAACACCCGCGTCGAGTGCTGCTTTGCGAATGGCATATTGAAATTTTTCGTCCAAATCAAAGGCAATTTGCGTTGCCTTGGCAGCTTTTTGGTTTTGTTGCCATTGCTCAGGCAAGGTGTTTTTGGGTTTGCTCATGTGTCAGGTATTACCTTTCCATTGGATCTGCTTTATCAGTTTATGCTATCACTCATAGACTCAGAAATAAAAAAGGTTCTAAACCTTTAAGTTTAGAACCTTTCATTTATTCACCTGGCCAGTAGTCTCGTATGTCAGACAGAGGACGATAAAGGGTCAACATGACATCGGTTTCACCGCCATCATAGACTTCTATATCAATGGCTTTATCTTCGTCGTCATCCAGTAATTGGTATGATTCAAAAGGGTCCCCCGTTGCACCATCTGCTTCTTGAGGTGGCTTTTTACCGCGATAATCTTGACGGTGAAAATAACCAAAACCTGCAAAACTTACCTGATGATATTGCGGTGATAACCATTGTTCAAACTCTGTAGATAATTCAGCTGACAACTCTTTAGTCGTCAATTCTGCTTTACCTGGCTCTTCAAAAATGGCGCTAAATTGCTCCAAATCGAAAAGCTGATCTACCAAGCCGCGGTTAACCTTAATCGACAAGGCGAGGTAGGTTTCATCATCTTCATCGAGTCCGAGGAAGATGGTGTCGCTACCATGACCTTTAAGCACCCATTCAGTTTGTTGTTTACGTTCATACTCATAGGTATTGACCGCTTCAACTCGCAGTTGCTGACCCCGCAGTTGCGGAGGCAGCGCAAAGCTATCATCAAGGGAGATCATATCTCCCTTATTTAACTTTGATGGGTGATCGAGTTGACGTTTAGGTTCCTCTTTCTTGCCAAATAGGCTACTTAGAAATCCCACGTCACTCTCCTTTAGCCTTTACGGGCTTTAATGCGATCAAGTACAGCGTTAGCGTTAGACTTCTGCTCACCAATACCAGCTTCAGCTAGCTTATCGTGCAAGGCTTTATCGCTATTTTCTTCCGCTAAAGTCTCAGAGGCTTTAAGACGGTCATCAAATGATTGCTGACGAGCCTTGATGCGCTCTAATGAGTCTTTAGCATTAAGCAGTTTAGAGTTGCTACCCGCAAATGAGTCAGTAATTGTCGCTGTCGCTTTTTGTACGCTTTCAGTGGTTTTAACCATTGTTAGCTGACGTTGGTAATCAGTGACTTGACGTTCAGTTTTACGCACTAGCTCTTTTAAACGAGTAGCATGTGCGCCAAAGCTTTCGTTGGCTGACTGTTGGTCATTTAGCTCTTGGTCTAGTTCAGCGATTTTCTCAGCCACTTCTAGTGCCAGTGCTTCGTTACCTTTTTCAAGTGCTTGTGCTACGTAGCCTTCATGTTCTGCTACAGCACGCTTTAAGCGGTCAACTTCGCGGCTAGCTTGCATCTCTTTAGCCATCACTTCAGTTAGGTCGCGTTTTGCTTTAGTAAGGTGCTTTTCAGCATCACGGATCTCTTGTTCAAAAATACGTGTTGAGTTAGCGTCTACAATACCTTGGCCAACTTCAGTTGCGCCACCACGAAAAGCAGTAAGAATTTTGTTTAGAATGCCCATAATGTGGCTCCTTTATTTAAGGTAGTCGACGAGTTCGTCGATAACTTCAAGACAGTTGTCAGATAGAACAGACAGTTCTTGCTCTATCTCTTCCATGCTTGATTGCACAGATAGCGCGCCGTAAACCACATACTTGTCATCGATCTTTGCAAATGACGAAAGTGGCATTGGGATGTTGAGTTCTAACATGGTCTCAAACATCTCACTACGACGCTCTTGATTCACTTCATCCTCGCCCCATAAATAGCTGATGCAAAGGATTTGGTTGTCCGTAACCGATACGAATACGGGGATCTCTTCTCGGCCAACAACGTTAACCTGCAAGACTTCCACGTCGCCATCAATTGGATAACAATCAAATTGAAAGCCAGTATGGCTATTGTCGCCAAGTTCATTTAGATGGTTGGCAATGTTGTGGATATTCATATTTGTCCTCATTGACATATTATGTCTGCGATTAAAGATACCACTGAGACATAATATGTCAAGCGCTATCTTCAGTGTTTAAAAATAAACCTTACTGATTTTCTAGCCAAGCCTGCTGGTGGTACTGATACAGCTGGCTTGAGCCTAAGGTATTGGGTTTAATTGTTTGCTTGTCGATATAAAAATTACCCGGAAAAGCAAAAGCTGCATGCATCAGCTCAGGGGTAAACCAAGCATCGTCTATAGGCAGTTGCTGTATCTCATTTAGCCTAGATTTGGCACTTTTGCCACTTAAAGTGGCAATGGTCCAACCCCATTCACCAAAGCTAGGTACATTATGGTGGTACTGGTCAACTTTAAAGCCTGCTAGCTCTAAGGTATTACCGACAGAGATAAATGCGTTCGGTGCATGATACGGCGATGTTGACTGTACCGTTAAGGCAGCATCACGACTCATAAGTTCCTTAAGCTTTAAATAGAAAGCATCGGAATAGAGCTTATTAAGATCCGGATGGCTAGGATCGGGAAGGTCGACAATAATTGCATCGAACTTCTCCTCGTTTTTAAGCAGTTTATCGACACCATTAAACGCATCATCAAAGATTAATCTTACTCGCGGATCATTTAGCGCGTCTTTATTAAGCGACATCAAGGCTTGGGATAAATGTGCCGGCATATCGGTATCCGGATTTTTGAATAGCTTAACCAGCTCTTCATCCAAATCCATCAAAGTGACTTGCTTAGGTTGCCACTTAAGCACTTGAGTGAGCCCTAAGCCATCTCCACCACCAATGATCAATACTTTGTCATGGCGGGCGCTGGCAGCCAATGTTGGGTGCACTAAAAAAGAGTGATAGATATGCTCGTCACTGCTGGCGAACTGCAAGCGGCCATTAATATAGAGCGAGTGAACAGGGCCTAAACCATTACCCCTAAGGCGTTCAGTGAAAGTCAGTTGCTGAAAACGTGTCGCCTTGGCGTAAACCACATTGTCTTTATAAAGCAGGTTATTAAAGCTTTGCTCCCAAGTCGGGCCATGCAATGCCAGCATAATGAGTATACCGGTGGCCGCTATGTGTCCTGCTAGCAGTATTTTTACATGGCGGATCTGTGCCCAAAAGCGCCAGATAAACAGTAAACCCGCGAGTAGATTAAAACTAGCGGTTAACGCTGCCGCTAATTGGATATCAATGGCGAGCATAAACATCACCCAAATAGCCGCGCCAATGCCTGCGCCGATATAATCAGCACCATAGATAGTGCCAGCGTTATGCATCAGGTGAGCTTCTGATAGAGCTTGGCGTACTCGGGCAATGAGCGGGATCTCCATCCCAATCATTAAGCCTAACAACACGCCCCAAAAGTAGGGTAAGTACTCACTGAGTTTCTGTAAGGTACCAATAAAGCCACCATCAGGTAGCTGATCGCTGGGAAGGCCGAGTGTTTGGGCCACAATTAATGGCAGTTGCTGGCCGAAGCCAATGACCGCGGCAGTGATTAAAATGGCTAATGAGCCACATAAGGCGACAGTGAGCTCAAGTACCGCAAAGCCGGTGAACGCACAACGGATCTTACGCGCCGCAAAAGCACCGATGCCCATAGAGACAATCATCAGCCCTATCATGGTGTAAATAGCGGCTTCTAGTGCACCAAGAATGCGGCCGGCATAATGGGATAACAAGTATTCGTAGATCAGGCCACAGCCTGCAAGTACTGCCATTATTCCAAGCAGTAGTACGTCATCAAACCAGCCAAGTTTGCCTGGTTTTGCAGTGTTTGGCGCTAAGGTGTCTTTTTGAGAGCTGTTTGGCATGCTAAGTCTATTGGGTTAACTGTATGATGAAAATGGGAGCAATGTTGCTCCCATTTTTAGCGGGTGATTAGGCCATCAATGCTGCGAGAATAAGCGCTATAGAGACACTGATCGCCATTTCAACAGCGGCAACGCCGACATTATGTTGCTTCTCTACTTCATCAAACAGGTTGATGTTAGCGAGCACTAACTTTTTGACTATTTTTATCAAAATAGACAGTGAAAGCAGCATAATGACTGAGAATATCAACCAACCAATTAAGTTAGCAACATAGGCTTCTGGATTGAAAATAATAAAGTGACTTGCAGCATTGAAACTGAATGCCATTGCTAACATGTATCCAGCGTGTCTAATAGCCAGTGCCGTGTGTCCTTGGGCTAATGCCTCTTGCATTGAGGCGCCTTGGTTACGCTTAGCATAACGATTGGCACGCACACGAGTTAGGATCACTAGCATTAACTGCGAGATAGCAAAGGCACTAAAGATAGCGATGAAGGTGTAGACGGTTAGATCTTCTGCCCACATCAATACCGAGCGAATAATAATTGCGGTCGCGATAGCGGCGGCGGCATCTACAATCGCGACAGACACATTGCCCTTTACGATGAGTGCATTCTTATCAATCTCATTCAGAGCAACTTTGTCATGTAAAAAACGACCAAGTTTGATGAGGAATAAACCAAACAAGCCATAAGCACTCATGCCAATCGCTTCGACCAAGTATGATTCAGCCGCCTCACCAGTTATCGCACCTGTAAGTACAATACCTAGCGCAGCTACAGCACCTGCCGTGCTGATCCCAAAAGCAAAGTTATCATTCTCAGCAAGTTCATGGCGGCTATTAACTTTAACGGTCCAGCCCTGTAGATAGCGCATTAAGGTCAGTAGCAGTACAGCGATTGTAAGATCAATCGCTAAAATAATCAGTAGATCTGGCGTGATGCCGTTGTTTAGAAAAAATGTCATTTGAGTCCCTTAATTATTTGCCTCGGCGAACACCGCGAGTAGTACGACTGCTGGAATTACGAAAGCTACTGTCTTTAGAATAGTTAGAGCGGAACTTGCTCTTACTACTTGCAGTGCGTCCTGTTGAGCTTGCTTTAGGTGTGCTCGTACTTTGTCTAGATAAACTGGTTGAGCCGGTACGTGATTTGGCGTACGGACTATCAAACCTTTTGCCCTGGGAGCTGTACTGCTTTTTGGTGCGCTCATAAGTTTGAGTTTGTGCGCGAGCTTGCTTGGGCGATGTATAGCGGTAGCGGCCAACATCATTGTAGTAGCTATAGTTACGACGACTAGACCAGCGGTCATAACCAATAGGACCACGTGTTAAGTTAGAGAACATGGAATACATGCCGTACCATGCCCAAAATGACATGCCATTAGAGCCTGTTTGCCAGTTACCGTAAGAGGGGTTGCCGACTAGCTGGCTACCTGCACCAAAGTCCTCTGAACCATTAGCTAATGCAGCGGCTTCACGGCTAATAGAGTTGACTCGTGCAAGTGCACCGTCAGACATATCTGCCACCACATTGAGAGGATCGGAGAGCATGTCGTTATATAGGCTAGGATCTGCCGCTTGATAGAGGTTCTCGACCTCTGCTAATTGCTGATCAAGATCGACAAAATTAGCTGCATTTTGAGCCTCTGTTGCTCTTCTAACCAATGAGGTAAACATTGGACCACGATTGGTCGCATCGGTTGCCAACTCATTTAGCAGCGGTGCTAAATCGGGTTTCTGCTGCGATAGGACGCTAGTATATTGCTGCAATAAATTTGCATTACGCACTTGGCCGTCATTGAGCATGGTGCTAAGTGAGTCCAGTCGCTGTTGAGTCAGCTGCTGGTACTTTGCAATTTGCTCTGGTCTATCATCACCACATCCTGCGAGTGAAAACGCCAAAATAACGGTGAGAACACGAATTAGCATTCCTGCCATGCTTTCTCCAAAAATTCAGTTAAGGTAAGGCATTAATGGTTGTCAGTCTCTTGCGGCTATTTTCTTTGCCTAGCTTGCTATTTTAGTACATGAGTTGGATCTTTCATGTGCTGAAATATTGAATTCTCAAGAGAAACAGCTTTGCTGTACTGCAATTACTAATGCTTTGGGTATAGTATTCTGTATTAGAGCACAAAAATACAATGATTGATGTTTCAAAGGCATATAAGCGTTAATTTACTCATGCAGCCAACATCAATTAAAAAACTCAATCACATTTTTATAGCACTCGAGACATAATATGTCGAGAGTCAAAATTGTTAGGGATTATTATGCGCGCGGCTTTACTGGGTAAAAAAGAAGTTTCCACTCAAATGGCTGCTAACGTTGAAAACTACTGGCAAAGATTAGTTGATATATCCCCGCAGGCACTTGTCTCTTTATCTAAAGAGCAGCAACAAGAACTTAAAACCATGATGGCACTAAGTGATTTTGTTGCGACTCAACTGTGTAGACACCCCCACTGGATTGAAAGCCTTTTCACACAGCAGCTCAATGGCCTAGAAAGAAATCTATTTGATAGTGAACTACACGAATTGTTAGCTGTAGTAAGCGATGAAGAGCAGGTTAAAAAGATTTTACGCCAGTATCGTAACCAACAAATGGTGTGTATCGCATGGCGAGACTATATGGACTACGCCCCGCTGGAGGAGTCGCTATTAGATCTATCAGCACTCGCGGAGGCATTAGTTATTGCTGGCCGTGATTGGCTATATCAAGATATGTGTAACTCGCTTGGCACGCCGACTAGCCCTGAAGGAGTTGCACAAAAGCTGTTGATTTTGGGCATGGGTAAACTCGGCGGACGAGAACTTAATTTTTCTTCCGATATTGATCTGGTGTTCACTTTTCCTGAGCACGGTGAAACGATCGGTGGGCGTCGTTCCCTCGACAATCAGCAGTTTTTCATCCGCATGGGGCAGCGCTTAGTTAATCTATTGCATCAAGCTACGGTAGACGGTTTTGTTTATCGAGTAGATATGAGATTGCGCCCTTATGGCGAGAGTGGCCCACTGGTTGTCAGTTTCAGTGGTCTTGAAGACTACTATCAAGAGCAGGGGCGTGATTGGGAACGTTATGCCATGGTTAAAGCGCGAGCGCTCGGCCCATGGACTGCAGATTCAGATGAATTGCACGACTTGCTAAGGCCTTTTGTTTATCGCCGTTACCTTGATTTCTCTGCGATTGAATCATTACGAAAAATGAAAGGGCTTATTACTCAAGAAGTACGCCGTAGAAAGCTCAATGACAATATAAAGCTCGGAGCGGGTGGCATTCGAGAGGTTGAGTTCGTGGTGCAGAGTTTTCAGCTCATTCGTGGTGGTCGCGAACCTGCGTTGCGGCAGCAGAGCTTGTTTGCCGCGATTGAGACCCTGTATAACCTTGGGCAAATAGAGTATTTGGCACTCGATGAACTCAAGCAAAGTTACTTGTTGCTGCGTCGAGTAGAAAATCTTTTACAAGCAATTAACGACGAACAAACTCAAACCCTCCCTGCCAATGAGCTTGACTGGCAACGGTTATGTTGGGCATTTGACGCTGACAATGAGATGGATTTGCGGCAACAGATCGAAGCTGCGATGAGCTGCATACATCGCCATTTTAAAGAGACGGTTGGTGGTAATGATCAAGAAGACAGTAATGAAACTTGGTCACAACAACTGTGGAATGCTCAAGAGGAAGAGACCGCGTTTGCGATTTTGGAAGAGCAAGAGGTTGATCTTCAACTGTGGCCTATGTTGAATCGGTGGCACGATACTGTCGTGCGCAGAACAATTGGCCCACGTGGTAGAGAAACACTCGATAAGTTGATGCCACGGTTATTATGCGACCTGTCCGCTCACTCTCAGCCAACCAAGGCATTTGATCCTGTATCTAAAGTGTTAGATCAAATCCTAACTCGCACGACTTACCTTGAACTACTTTGTGAAAACCCTGGTGCACGACAGCAGCTTGTTAGTTTGTGCTGCGCCAGTCCTTGGATTGCCCAGCAGCTAGCCAAATTTCCAATGTTGCTCGATGAGCTTATTGATCCCGCTCAATTATATGATACTACGGCTCTGGATGATTACGGCAGTGAACTTAGGCAGTATCTTCTTCGAGTACCTGAAGATGATATGGAGCAGCAGATGGAAGCACTGCGACAATTTAAGCTGTCGCAGCAATTGAAGATCGCTGCTGCTGATGTCACAGGCGTTTTACCGGTTATGCAGGTGAGCGATCACCTTACCTTTTTGGCTGAAGCCATTATTGAGCAGGTTGTACAACAAGCTTGGGCGCAGATTTCTGCTCGCCATGGTGTGCCTGACAATCTAAAAGCTAATGAAATGGGTTTTGCGGTTATTGGCTACGGTAAGGCTGGTGGCTTAGAGTTGGGCTACGGCTCAGATCTTGACTTGGTATTCCTACACAATGCACCACAAGGTGGGCAGACCAATGGTGACAGAGCTATTGATGTTGGTCATTTTTATTTGAAGCTAGCGCAGCGAATATTGCACCTGTTCTCAACCCGCACTATATCGGGTGAACTCTATGAGGTGGATATGCGTTTACGCCCCTCTGGTGCCTCAGGCTTACTGGTGAGTGAAATTGAAAACTTTGGTGATTATCAGCGCACTGATGCCTGGACATGGGAGCATCAAGCATTAGTAAGAGCGCGCTTTATGTTTGGTGATAATAGTTTGTCTACTCGCTTTAATGAGCTGCGCTCAGATGTATTAGAGTCTAACCGTGATAATGCATTACTGGCAAAAGAGGTGCGCGATATGCGCCTCAAAATGCGCCAACATTTGCTCAAAGTACCACAAGAAATGTTTGATCTTAAACAGAGTCCCGGTGGCATTGCCGACATTGAGTTTATTGCGCAGTATTTAGTGCTGGCTCATGCTTGCGAGTATCAAGCGCTGTCTTTTTGGTCTGACAATGTACGGATCTTTGAGCAACTAGCAGAGCTGGAACTGATCCCAATCGCGAGTGCGCAAGCGCTCACCCAAGCCTATTGCTACTTGCGCGATGAGAGCCACAGGTTAACACTGCAGCAGGTTGAAACGACCTTACCTTTAGCTACCGTGCAGCACCATGCTAATAAGGTTATTGAGATCTATCAGCAGATCTTGCACTAGCTCAGCGTCTTTAATCAATCTATTAGCAAACAGAAATAAGCTTTAGCTTATGTCTGTTTGCTATCTGCAAATTGCTCCGCAAAATAAGACTGTCGCAAGGTTTTTATATATTTCCACTTAGCATTACGGCGTTAATAGCCATTAAATCAGTTGGTTATTATTTTGGTTCGTTCTATGCATTGCCTAGGTTAACGGTCGATAGACTTATTTAATCTAGGAGGCGTGATATGGACTGCCTTAAGCAAGATTCTACCTATTCAACCTTTAACGACAACTTGACTCATCTGGAGTTATTTAGCGAAGCAGAATCAGATCAGGCGGCGAGGGAGATAAAGTTTCCAAGACAGTTCCCTATCTCATGGTTACTTCTGCTGTGCTGCCTGCTCTTCGTTAACGAGGTGACCGCAACTGAACAACCTTTAGCCGCGACTCTGCTCAATGTTGAAAGCTCAAAGGTTTTGGTTATTGTGGATAATAGCGTGCAAGATTTAGAGGGTTTATTACAAAGGTTACAAGGCGAGATAGACCTACTTGTGCTTAATGAAACTCAAGAGCCCTTTTCGCAGATTAACCAAGCGCTTAGCGATGGAGACAATTACGTTGGGGTAGTGATGGTTGCAGCTGCTGCCAGTGATGCGATCTACATCGCTGGACGTTGGGTTGATAAGCACTACCTGGTGCAGCATAAAGACAGTGTTGCCCAGTTTGGGGAAAAATTTAGCGCTAGGAGTAACTTAATGCTGTTGACCTCAGACAGGATTGTTAATCCTAAAGGAGATGGCTTTTTAACCTTATTGACTGGACTCACTCAGTTGGAAGTTAGCGCATTCGGCGGGACTGAACATCATTATCTAGCCTCTAATGACTTCGTCGGTTTTTTCTAGCTATAACAGCGGTTTAACTTGATACGTTTTGTAGCATATTTTACTTTCCATTAACTAGGCTTTTATTAAATTACTGCTACTATGCACATCAATATAACTTGTTGTTGTTTATAGGACTATTTGATGACATACGTTAACGAGGTCAACAGTAATTTGACCAATAACTTAGATGCGTTAGCAAACGTTAAAAGTCGATTATCCGCAGTCAATACAGATGCTATAGCTAAAGATATCCCCTCTACTTCAATGACTAAACCAGAGACCGCAGAGTCTTCTGTGACTCTTTCTGAGGCAGCAAAATCAAAGCTTGCACAAGAGCAACAAGCGAGTGCAACCACAATCACAGAAAGTGATGAAGGGGCTGATTTAAAATCGTTTACTTTTGGCGCGTTAGGGCTTGATCACCCAGATAAAGTCGAAGAGAAAGAAGACTCCTCTTATACTGCAGGTCAATATGTTAAAGCTGCTGCGACAATTGGCGGCATGATCGCGATGTTTATTTAATGGTTTAGTCATTCACTTAAGACACTTCTTTACATCAAACAGTATTAGCTTAATTGGTTATCAACTGAAAACACCCGCTTAGTAAGAGGGGAAACTTGGCGATTACGGGGGGCTGTCGCCCGATCATCCTTTTGCTGGTTTCTCGTGTTCGTACTCAGGTATTTATTTTGCAAGAGAGTTGGTGCAGCAAGCGCGGAACAGCATTGGTAAAGTTAGCTGAGGCTAAAACTTATAAGCAGCTAAACAAGTAACCCAACTTCATATTCATTAAGTGAGTTAGCTTAAATCGCTAACCCTCCTATAAGCTTAATTCTCTTCATTCGACATTCAATATCGTAACTTGCTAAATAATTGAAAGGTAAATCAAACTGGTGTTATGGTAGCTCTTTTAATGTCGAACCTCTTGTTGATTTGATTGCAGGGGAGCTCGTTCCAAGTAAAGGGAGTTTATTTTGAAGCGTTTGATGATTGCAGTATTGATTACAGCATTAGGTTTATTAAACATTAATTGTGTTCAAGCAGAAGATGACAAGGCGACGATGCGACAAATTGCCCAGCACTATTTTGAGGTGATGGTTGCGTCTCAAGCGCCCGGCGCGACGGAGAAAGAGCTGGAGAATTATTTGGCGTTACTCAGCGACGATGTCGGTCATCAACACATTCCCTATGAAACCGATGACAGTCGTCATCCCGATGGCAAGCAAAGTATGCGTAAAGGGATGACTTTTTATCTGGGCGCACATAGCGAATATAGCGCAGAACTACTCAATCTGTTTACCTTTAACGATACAGCGGTTGCGATTCGCTACACCCACAGTGCTAAAGGGATCCACCCACAGAGCAATCAGCCAGTTAGTTATACTTCAATTATGATGGAAGTGTTAGAGATTGAAGATGGCAAAGTGGTGATGATCCGTAAATATCATGAGTAAGGGGGCCGCCGAGATGGTTACAGAGCTGAGTTTAACGCGTAGATAAAATAAAGGAGATAGCAATGATAGCGACTGGAGAGTTTTCTATAGAGTTAACCCCTGCTGAAGATGATGCCATTGAAGCGGGTAGAATGTCATTTACTAAGTTGTTTTCTGGTGATATTGCTGGCTCGAGTAAAGGGCAGATGTTGAGTAAGCGAACTGCGACTGTCGGGTCGGCAGCATACGTCGCCATTGAAACCTTTGTCGGCATGATTGATGGGCGACAAGGTGAAGTCTCTTTTCACCATACCGGTGTGATGGATAAAGGGATAGACAGTTTATCTGTGCTGGTGGTGCCCGATTCTGGTACTGCAGATCTTGCCGGGATCTCCGGTTCGATGATGATAAAGATAGAATCTGGTGTTCACCGTTATCATTTTGACTACGAGATCAATCCACCGAAATAACACGGTTGCATATTAAGGCGTGTGTGCTTAATCACTTGAATACGCCTTTGACTGCATCTGAGTGAGTCGACTTAAGGTTCGCCTAAACTCAAAGCTTAACGCGCCACCGGTATATAGTGCCTCCATAGGTACATCGGCTTGGATATACAAAGTGACACCTTGATCGTATAGCTCATCGACCAAACTGATGAAGCGTCTGGCAGGATCATCATTAACCGCATAGGACAGCTGTCTCTCGCCGGTTTCTATCGCTACAGCGCCATCTTCGGTGCCACGGGCACGGATCCAGCTTCTCGGCTCACCGCCTAGTACTGGCACCGCAGACAAGATCACCACCTTAAAGCGGCTGGCGATGTCGATATAATCTAATTGTGAACGTGGGCCATCGCATAGGGCATCAAAGTTAAACCAGGCTATATGCTCGTTATATTTGATAGTCTCAATCACCCGCCCATGAACGATGAGTGCTGTTGAAATAGGCACTGATGAATTCAACATTGAGTCAAAGTGCGCTGCAGAGTCACTGTGTTGCTGCCTCGCATCGTTAACAAAATAACGTTGTTTGTAAGCAGTATCATGCAGCCTGTGGTCAACTTCACCGCTAAGGTGTAACTGTTGTGTATGCTGGTTCAACTGCTCAATGGTGGCGAGAAAACGCTGTCTTTGCAGGCCGTTCTTATATAACTCATCGATAGGGATATTTGAGGTGGCGACTAAGGTTATCCCTTCACTAAACAATGCTTCAAAAAGTTTACCAAGCAGCATTGCATCGCCAATATCCGATACAAAGAACTCATCAAAACAGAGCACACGGCACTCAGCTGCAATATTTTTAGCAATACGCTGTAGCGGATCTCTATGACCTGACTCGGCGATTAACGCTTTGTGAATACGTGCCATAAAGCGGTGAAAGTGCAACCTTAACCGCGGCAATCCTGCAACACTTTCATAGAAAATGTCCATCAAAAAGGTCTTGCCACGGCCCACATCTCCCCACAAATATAAGCCGTTAATTGCTTTATAGGGCGGCTTATTATCGTGTGTCGATGTGAGTGCTTGGTACAAACTCTCTAAAGCTTCTAGCGTTTGATATTGGCTTTTATCGTCGACAAAGCCTGATTGACTTAGATGCTGCTGATAGCGCGCCAATGGGCCAGGTTTTTGCTGCTCAACGTTTGCAGTCGATTGTTGCAATGGTGCGCTAAAAGATGTCATCGATAATTCGTTTTATTACTCACAATGGCGCGCATTATAACAAGCTAATTTAAAAAGTTTAGTCATTGGCTGACACTTCAATAATCTGCCAACCCGGTAATTTCTGCTGTAGATCCTGACGTATTTTCTCTAGATCGCCGCGGATCACGATATAGGGTGTACGACTGAACACATTATTGGCGATAGCTTGCAACTCGGCAGCATTCAACTGAGCAATTTTATCGGCAAACATCTGTTGGTATGCCGGAGAATAACCTGAGGTCAACTGGCGAATCGTATCAACCTCTAGTGCCATTGGGTTATCTTGACGAAGCAGCAGCTTACTGCTGTTATAGGTCTTGATTGCCTTTAGTTCAGCTTGGCTGACAGGGCTGTAGGCCGCGAGTGTAAGATGTTTTAGTACCCCATCAATAAAGGCACCGCTATGCTGTAACTGAGTGCTGCCATAAAACTTAATCGTGCGTGAAAGCGGATTGTCATAGCAGCGACCATAGATGCCATAAGTTAGACCGCGCACCTCTCGCAAATCGTAATACAGTCGGCCGCTAAAGCTGCGACCTAGCCAGCTGGCTAATAGCTGGCAGTCTTGTGCGCTAGCGCTGCTATCTAAGATGACTTGTTTTTGATGGGTTGCTGTCGTGCTCGAGTTTCTAGCTAGCGGATAACCGACTCTTATTTGTGTCTGTACGCTACCTGGCGCGTCGATAATATAGAGGTTTTTCTGTTGATTTCCGAGCGCGATATCGGGCTGATTTATTGGGAGAACATCACTGTTATCTGTTGCTGCATTGACTGCTACCGATAATGCTACAGCATCAGATAAGAGAATATTGGGTAAGCTTTTTTCGCCAGTTTCGCCGGAAAGTAGAGCTTGATTGCTCAATACTGCCCAAGATGATTGCGAGAGTATTTTATCTTTAACTGCGTTGAGGCTTGCAAGTGTTAAGTTGTCGGCAAGCTCGCTGTCATTGAGCGCTTGATTGTAGGTATGGGTTTCGCCCAAAATGGTTTTTGCCCAAACAGTATCTATCTCTGCACCGCTAAAGGCGTTGATATGTTTAGCAAGTTTTAGCTGACGTTTTACGTTGCTGATATCAATCTCATTAAAGCTATCTGCTTGCCAAAAATCGCTTAATAGCGTGGCGGCTTCAGCAGGCAGTTGATGACAGCTAATACTGATGGCGATACTGTGCAGGGAGGGACGAAAACGGATGCTATCGGCGCAGCTCAAACTTTGTTTCGCACTAAGCCAGCGACGCTTCTGTTCAAACGCTGCGAGTAAAACATCCATATTAGCAAAAGGCTGTTTGCTGTATGCCACAAGAGTTAGCTTATCAAGGCCTGATTGTGGGTCAGAGAATACAAATAATTTGCTGCCATCAACATAGTTTTGCTGTTCAACGCTATGTTTAAGTTCAAAGTGCATTGCATTAATCACAGGCGCTGCTTGGATGTTGTTGAACTGGGGCAATGTGGTCGATGCGCTATCGGTAAACTCAATGTGAATTTGTTGACAACCTAATAGGTACAGGCCTAAATAGCCTATCAATGCGATACTTGTCACTCTCATCCGCTGCTTTATCCAATGTCTCATCACATTACACTCTCTTCAAGACTATCTGCAGCGCCCTTTGGCAGCCACTCAAGAATTGTCTTCGCTGCACGTATATGCCACGGTGGCAGCAGGTCCAACCGTACTCGTTTGTGACTAAAGTAGCGCTCACTAATCCGTTGTAGGTCGGCAGCAGTAACCGTATTTATTCTTTGCCACTCGCCAGTTAATGGCGCAGCGCTGTCACGTAGCTGAGTCGCTGATAAGGTACGAGCCATTAGAGATGGGTTATCTAATCTTGTTAAGCGTTTATCGAGCCAGATCTGTTTTAGCTGGCAAAGCTGCTGCGCAGCAATCGGCTTAGTCGTTACCGATGCGATAAGCTGCTCTACATTGTCGGTTAATGTATCAAGTGAGGTACGCGCCCGAGGCACGAGTACCAGATTAGTGACTCCATGATGCTGCATTTGTAGCGGAATAGAATAAGTCAGTAGTTGGTCGGGGTCTTTTAGGCTTGTGCGCTCAATGAGGCTACTTTTATTTTGAAACAGATAAGCTTCTAGCAGTGCGAGTGCTGGTGCATCTTCGGAGCCTGCGCCAGCGGTATGCCAAGCCAGCAATACCGCAGGCCAGGGGCCGCGATCATCGATAATTTCGCCATGTACAGCCTTGGCATTAATGTTGAGATCTGCCAACGGCTGACGTTTATCACTCGGCTGTTCCCAGCTGGCAAAGCTATTGTCTATCCAGGTATCGGTCTGCTTAGGAATATTGCCAACCAAACTCAATTGCATGGCATCTGGCCGATAGAAACGCTGATGAAACGCATTGAGCGATGCAGGCGTCGCGGCTTTTACATCAGTAACAGAGCCTATCACCGCATGGCCATAGGGCGTACCTTCAACTTGAGATAACAAGAACTCCATTGCTTTGCGCACATAAGGTTGGTTATCAATGCTGGTGGCCATCTCCTCAAGCACTGCAGCTTGTTGATTTTTTACCGTGGTTGCAGTGAGGGCGGGGTAGCGGAAGCGATCAGCTTCTAACCACAAACTGAGTTCCAATGCCGGAGCTGGAATCGTGAGGTAATAATTGGTGAAGTCGAAAAAGGTACTCGCGTTGAATTGACCACTCAACTCGCTCATGGTTTGGGTATAGCTGTCGCCGGGAGCATTTTTACTGCCTTTAAACAGCATATGTTCAAACAGGTGGGCATAACCCGTCTGCCCCTTAACTTCATCTCTAGAACCAACATCAAATTGACTAGCAATAGACACCGATGATGAGCCGTCGACAGCCAAAGTTCTCACTTGTAAGCCATTGCTTAATTGGCGATATTGGATCCGCTGCTCAGCTTGATACAAAGGCGCCGCTTGGGCGCTAAGATCGCAACTGGCATTAACGCTGCTCGGCTGTTGAACCTCTGCAGCATAAGCATTGCTGCAGCTAATGCTTACAATACAAATTAGCTTGCTGAAAAAATAGCTGTTTGCCGATGTTCTCAATGTGCTTCATCCTTTTGCAACGTAATAGAACGACTTGATTTTTTCTGTTTTGCTTATAGCTACTATCTAGCTACTATCTAGCTACTATCTTGCCTAGCGTTTGTTTAGATTAGCTATTTTATACCAATACGTTTAGCCAATCGGTGCAAATTACCTGAGTCGAGCGCTAATGCTCTGGCTGTGGCAGCCCAGTTGCCTTGGTTTTCTGTGAGTACCTGCTGAATGTATTGCGACTGAAATGTCGCCGTAGCCTGTTTCAAGGTTTGGTTGCTTGGCAACGCCTTGGCGCCAGACTTAGGTTTGCTCGTAACACTCTGGATTGCTTCTGCTTGAAAGTCAAAATGCTGCGGCGCGATAAGACAGCTATCAGATGTTGATTGCGCTCTTGAAAGCACTGCCGCGCGGTGCAGAACATGCTCCAGTTCTCGAATGTTACCAGGCCAGTCGTAACCATTGAGTAGCGCTAAGCTGTGGCTATCGAGTCTTAAGCTTTTTAGGGTTAACTTCTGGCGGCAACGCTCGACAAAGAAACCGCTCAGCAGGGTAATATCGCCATCTCGTTCTCGTAGTGGCGGCACCATAATCGGAAATACGCTGAGTCGATGATACAAGTCAGCCCTAAAGCGCCCTGCAAGCACCTCCTGTTTGAGATCTTTATTGGTTGCGGCAATGATCCTTACATCGACCTTAAGGCTTTTATCTGAACCGACTTTTTGTAGATCGCCATACTGTAACACTCGTAATAATTTGGCTTGCAGCCCTAAAGGTAACTCGCCAATTTCATCTAGAAAGAGTGTGCCGTTGTCGGCTTTTTCAAACTTACCACTACGGTGACTAATCGCGCCGGTAAATGCGCCTTTTACATGGCCAAAAAGCTCGCTTTCAGCCACTGATTCAGGCAGTGCGGCGCAGTTCAGATAAACCAACGGCTGCTTAGCACGGTTCGATAGCTGATGTATTGATTGAGCAACCAGCTCTTTACCGGTACCTGTCTCACCTAAAATCAACACATTTAAGTCGGTGCCGGCCACCACATTAAGCTCGTTTTTCAGCGCATTCATGGCAGTCGACTGACCTATCATCTCCACTGGCGCATCGGTGTTAATCCGTGCAACAGCCGTGACCTCTTGAGACTGCACCGCTTGTTTCTCCAGTTTATCGATCATCAAGGCATTACTGAGTGATGCCGCTGCAATCGCGCTTAGGGTGCGCAGTTCATTGTCGCTGAAAGCATTAAATTGCTGTGGATCGAAACCATCGATGGTGACCGCACCAATAAGATCGCCATTAGCTAATAGCGGCAAGCCAATACAGGCATGCA
Organism: Shewanella sp. 10N.286.45.A1; assembly: GCF_041470405.1. Classification (NCBI taxonomy): domain Bacteria; kingdom Pseudomonadati; phylum Pseudomonadota; class Gammaproteobacteria; order Alteromonadales; family Shewanellaceae; genus Shewanella; species Shewanella sp. 10N.286.45.A1. Next base: position 6,712 of record NZ_JBFRMK010000176.1, on the reverse strand, counting down.
CCACTAAGTGATCGCCTTGATGGGGAATAAGGCCATCGTAAGGGTCGGGCAGTTCGCTGTCAGCGGGAAAACGAACAATATCACCAGCACGAGCGATAGCTTCAAGCCTTGGATGCTCGCTGAGAATAAAGCGCCGTCCAAGCACATCTGGGCTGAGGCCATCGATAGCAAGCGGATTAAATTGCTGACCAGTAAATTGCAGCAGCGCTGCAGCGTCACAGTGCAAGGTTTGTCTTATGGTATCGAGTAAGCGCGAGAAGCGGTCGTGATCAGACAGACCCGCAGTAATATCTAAGGCGATACGAGTAAGGTCGGTTTGGCTTAAAGACATAGGTTATATCCATAGCGTCGCTAAGCTGCGAGCTGTTTTGCTAAGTGAGATGTGTGTTTTGTCTTTTTGACATTAAAGCTCAATGTGGGCAGTGTCAAATATACTGTTATACCCGTTCTACCTGAAGATGCAGAATTCAGTGGGAATTTAATGGACTTTAATCACGGCATTGATTGCCATTAATGGTCATTCCCTTGGTTAAATCAATAACACAGAGTAAAGTCCATGCTTTTTATATAAGAAGCGCCCATCGTAGAAGGCTTTGTGCCAGCCCACTTCGTTGTTGCACTAACTTAAAAGGGAACAACCATTTCTACGTTAACGCGCTTAGAATTGACCTGGCACAACGCCTCTGAAACGAGCATTTTCAAGTAGAACGGGTATAGATAGAGAATAAAAAAGGGCGCTAGATAACAGCGCCCTTAAACTTATGCTTCTTTTACGGTTTATGCACTTGCTGAAGCTTGGTCATTGTCCAGTTCAGCGGCTTTCTTTTTGCCAAGCGCTTTTTTGATAATGTCGAATAGGAAGTAGCCCATAAACAGACCGCCAAAGCTAAACAATACGTCGCCAGGCATGCGCATCCACACTAAGGTTTCAACCAGTGGGCTATGGATCACCTCTGGTGAGCGAGCAAACCAGTAGCCATTATCGATAACAGCAAAGAACTGCACGATACCCACAGGCAGTAGCGACATAAACACCATTGCCGCTAAACCAATGTTCATGGTCCAGAAAGCACCTTTTAATAGCTTTTCATTCCACTGCATTTGACCTGTTAATCCGCGTAAGCAGAACAACATCAGTCCCATGCCTAACATGCCATATACACCCATGAATGCTGCGTGAGCATGAGTTGCTGTGGTGTTTAGACCTTGAATAAAGTACAGCGCAATAGGTGGATTAATTAGGAAGCCTAATATGCCCGCACCCACTAAGTTCCAGAAGGCTGTTGCCACAAAGAACATAATCGCCCATTTGTAACGGATCATCCACGGGCTTGCTGCGCGTAGACGGTAGCTTTCAACTGCTTCGAAACCAATCAATGCTAGCGGAACCACTTCAAGTGCAGAGAAAATTGCGCCCCATGCAATCACTGAGGTTGGTGTGCCGGTAAAGTACAGGTGATGCAAAGTACCAATCAAACCACCGGTTAAGAAGATAACCGTAGCAAATAGCACTGCAGCATTCGCGCTGCGAGCACGGATGAGTCCAAGGCGAACTAACATCAAGGCGATCACAGAGGTGGCAAAGGTTTCAAAGAAGCCTTCAACCCACAAGTGAACGACCCACCAACGCCAGTATTCGGCTATTGCGAGGTTAGTGTGTTTACCCATGAATAGGCCAGCACCGTAAAATAGACCAATCGCAACACATGAAGCGTATAGCACCCAAATAACTGGACGCATCTCACCTTTAACTTTTAACGCTGGACGCATGGCTGCGGTAACTAGCGCTAGCCAGATAAGCAGGCCTACAAGTAATAGCACCTGCCACACGCGGCCTAAATCAATATATTCGTAACCTTGATGGCCAAATAGGAAGTTCATGTCTAGGTCAAAGTACTGCTGTACGCCTATCCATTCACCGGCCATAGAGCCAAGGACTACAACCACTAAGGCAACCCAAAGTATATTAACGCCAATGCGTTGGAACTTAGGTTCGTGACCTGACAGTGCAGGTGCAATGTAAAGCCCCGTGCCTAACCATGCAGTGGCAATCCAAAATACAGCCAGCTGAGTGTGCCAGGTTCGGGTGACCGAGTATGGCAAGATCTCTGATAGTGGAATGCCATAAAAGTTTTGCCCTTCGACGGCATAGTGGGCGGTGATCCCACCGAGCAATATCTGCAGTAAAAACAGACCTATCGCGGTGACAAAGTATTTACCTACAGCCTTCTGCGACTTCGTCGGTTTTGTAAAGAACAAAGGATCTTGATCGGCAGGCTTGGGTAAACTTTCATGTTTGCCGCTGGCATGGTGCCAGACAAGTGCACCAATACCGGCAATTAGGGTCACGATACTTAAAATAGACCAAACAACGTTGTCAGAGGTTGGCGTGTTACCAATTTGCGGATCAAATGGCCAGTTGTTGGTATAGGTATAGTCGGTATCTGGACGCTCAGTAACGGCAGCCCATGCTCCCCAAAATAGAAAGGCATTAAGTTTTTCGCGGCGATCTAAGCTAGGAACGGTTCCCTCTTTCATCGCATACTGTTCGCGTAGCGATGATAGCTTAGGGTCGTCACCAAATAGTGCTATATAGTGCTGTTCTACCTGTTTAATCGCTGCGATACGAGTGGTTGAAAGGGTGATCTCTGTATCGCCATTGGCTTGCTGAACGACTGTATTGCGACGAATATCTTCTCGTAGAGCTTGCTCAAGTCCTGCTTGTTGCTGCGAATCGAGTTGAGCAAAGTCTTTATTAAAGCGCTGCATCGCTGTGATATCTAACCAAGCTTGAGCTTCTTTGTGTAACCAGTCTGCAGTCCAGTCTGGTGCAACGTATGAACCATGACCCCAAATAGACCCTAGTTGATGCCCCCCCATAGAGCGCCAAACTAACTGACCTTGTTCGATATCATCTTTGCTAAACAGTGTTTGTCCTTGGTTATCGACATAAGCCGTCGGGATAGGCGGCTTCTCTCGATAGATCTCACTACCAATACTCAGCAGTACGGTAAATGAAGCAATTAGCACCAGCAGTAGTGCGATTGCAGTTAGTCTTTGTTTGCTCATAAGTCCTCTTAGCGCAACGTTATTGTTATTCAGGCGAACCTTGCTAGAGCAGATAACATGCCAATTGTCTATACTATTGATTTATATAGAGTATGTGTTTTTGTTGATAATAAAGTGTTGTCATAAGGACAGTATTTACTAGTGTCCATATGACAGTGAATGTCTTTTTGACAATGAGTTAATACTTTAACACTGCAGGTGGGGGACTAGACTGGATAAAATCTATACAAACAGTGACTTCAGGTAGCACGGGTATATACCCGTTCTACTTGAAGATGCAGGATTCAGTGGGAATTTAAGGGGCTTTAATCACAGGTTCTTTGCTCCATGCTGAACCTAAGCACCTACATCCATGTAGGCGAGGCATTGATTGCGATTAA
>NZ_JBFRMK010000176.1:0-2484 GCF_041470405.1 Shewanella sp. 10N.286.45.A1 | reverse complement strand
TCCCTTAGTAAAATCAATAACACAGAGTAAAGTCCATGCTTTTTATATAAGAAGCGCCCATCGCAGAAGGCTTTGTGCCAGCCCACTTCGTTGTTGCACTCACTTAAAAGGGAATAACCATTTCTACGTCAATGCGCCTAGAATTGAACTGGCACAATGCCTCTGAAACGAGCATCTTCAGGTAGTACGGGTATAATACTTTGCTGCTATTGGTTAGCAGCAAAGTGAGCGGTTGCCCGGTGTCAATTTTACAAAGGGCTGTAATGATTACTTATACAATGATGGATCTTCTGGATTAGGGCGGGTTTTAAAGCGTCTATGCAGCCACATGTATTGTGATTTATTGCGGCTAATAATCTGCTCAATGATGTGATTGCCGCGCTTAGCATCTTCAATTTCATTTTCGCCAGGAAAGTTGTCCAGTGGCGCTTGGATCTCGATATTGTAACCGGTGTCGCTGCTGTTTCGCTCAACAAAAAAGGGCAGCACTTTAGCTTTCCCCAGTTTGGCCAGCGTAGTGGCTCCGGTAATTGTAGCGGCTTCTTCAACAGCAAAAAATGGGATGAATGTGGCACTTGAACGGCCAAAATCTTGATCGGCGGTATACCAGATAACATTAGGCGCTCGTAAGCTTCGCACCATCTGGCGTAGATCTCTTTTCGGTACTAAAGCCTTATTAGAGCGTAGTCGCCCTTTTACCTGCAAATATTCCATCACCGGATTGTTGTGCGGACGGTAAACGCCGACACCGGGTTGGAACTGGCCAAAGATCCGTGCGCCCATCTCTAATGGTAAACAGTGAACAGCAAACAAGATCACCCCTTGGCCATTATCGAGTGTCTGCTGCACATGTTGTTGGCCTTTTATGGTCATATGCTGCTGAATTTTTTCATCCGACCACCACCAACCATTAATAGTATCGAAAATGGCTTTACCCGTTTGTTCGAAATTCTCACGCAGCAGAGCTTGTTGCTCGGCATCACTCATTTCGGGAAAACACAGCTGTAAATTACGTTTAGCAGTATTAACGCGTTTACCAACAATACCCATTGCCAGTCTGCCAAGCACTGCCCCCATTTTCATTTGAATACGCAAAGGCAATACTTGCGTGAGGCGCATAAGGCCTACACCTAGCCAAAGGAGCCAGTACTTAGGATGATAAAGATGAGATGAAAACTGGGCTTTTTCTACCACGGAAAACTCGAATACATTGAAAAATTACTCATTATTCTAACGCAATCTCGCCCACATTTACTCAACATCATTAAAAATTAGGTACAATCAGGGTTAAATCTGTGAAAGAACCCGCCATAGTGGCGTTATTTCCTACATTTAAGTGCAGCAAAGTGCAGCAGCCATGTTGCTATTGAGTTTGCAGAGGAACATCCCATTGAGCCGATTAAGACCACCATGGCAACCCAATAGCGCAGTAGCACAATGGCTATAGCATTGGCTGCGAGTTTACTGCTTTCAAGTGGTTTTCTTTGGGAGGATGTTGCAAGCCAACAGGCTCTCATCTGCGAACGTGACATACTAGCGACTTGTTTAGAAGCACTGCCTCAGTCAGCTAGATCCCAGTTGCCTAACAGCCAATTACTTCAGCTCTCAATGGGCGCACGTGCAGCCATGGTGTTACCGATCCTTCACCGCGAAATTGCCGGAGTCTTGGTGACTGATTTTGATAAACTGCCGCATAAGCGCAGCGTAAACTGGGGCACGGGTCATTACTCGTTAGCGCTTAATCGGCAAGATGAACTGACCTACTGGCATGAGTTGGGTCACCTTGAAGCGATAGCGGCAATGCAAAGCCTAAATCTACAGATTAACAGCACCTACCAACATGAGTGGTTATCTGATCTTTACCTAGTTTGGCGGGTAGCCAATGAAACGAATAGCCTAGATTTAGCTTGGCAGCAATACCATAGGCGCAATATCGATGTGATAGCCAATACCGAGTTTATGTCCCACTGGAGCGTTCCTATTTTGGCGCAAGCATTACAGCACTACAGTGTAAAACAGCTGCAATCCTTTGATAGTTTTAATGCCTTTTTAACCGATTTTTGGCCGCTGCTAACAGTACCTAATGATGACAGCATTGCCGAGTTTTCTAGCCTTATACAGCGCACCTTTGGCGCAGGCACTGTACAACCCTTACCTGGTTACATGTATTGGCGTAAACCCGATTTAGGCCGTTACCTAGAGCCGACGCTGATTAAGATTATGGGGCAATCAAGTGCAAAGCACTGGTTAGCAGAGCAAAATATGCAGCCAGAGACACCGAGCATAGCTCCTCGACTGTAACTGTAAAATCTCGTTTGGTGCCTTATTTCTGGATACGATAGATTTAACGTAGCGAGCCTTAAGATCAGTATCGAGGTTAAGGGGATATATGGCAATCAAGCGTAATTCAGCTGCATTGAGCCTTTGCAAGTCGCCGTGAATATATCCCTATAGGCTCTACTAATTCATCCATGATTTAGAAGC